>SGZG01000021.1 GCA_004214185.1 Flavobacteriales bacterium
GTTCTGCAGTAATTAAATCAGCTTCAGTGTCAGAGAAAATAGTTTTATCAAAGGTTTCAAAACCGTCTTGACCACCACCAAGAGGATCAGTTGAAGTTTCACAAACAGCTACATCTCTTGAAAGGAAAGTAGTTGGAATATCACATGCTCCAACCCTTAACTTAATCATAGCTATTTCATTACATGCAGGTGTTAATCCAAAAGAAAATTTATTTGTAACAACTGCAATTATATTTTTTTCATTGTTAGTAGATGATCCAGTAAAAATATAATTTGTGGGATCAGTGATTTTAGTACCAAAAGAGCCAGGAGTTGGTCCAAGCTCATAAAATTCGAATAGTTCATTTGCAGAATTTGCTGATAAATCATCTTTTAGATCATCTAAATTAAATATAGTATTCTCTTGTTCTATCTCAGGAATAACATTAAGAATCGGTTTTTCATAAACTTTTACCTCAAAGGGGGTTCTAATTGCAAAACTGTTGTAAATATTGATTCCATCATTTTTAACTGGAACTGCATAGAAAATTGTTGTAGAATTTAGAACAGGTGTATTAAAACTGTTTCCAGTTGCTATTAATGTACCATTAATAAGTGAATCCCACCATTGTACTTCAACACCATTTTGTGAATCAATTGAATTGGTTGTGGCATTTAAAGTAGCAGAACCAGAACCACAAATATCTTTTACTGTTGAAGCAGATAAAATTCTAGGAATTGTAAGTTCCACAACGTCTGAAATATTTAAAACAGGATCTCCAGGACTCCCTCCGTACTCAACAGCATAACCTTGTGGATAATAATTAGAACTTGGATTTAAAGACCCAGTATTCGAAAGATCATTCCACTCTCCAACTGTTCCAGGGCCTAGGTTGTAAGTTATGTGTGCGTAGTCTTCATTACCTGATTGATTAGGCTCTCTGGGATCGTTCCAGTTGGAATATTCTCCATTTACTGGCCCACCAGAAAGCCCAGTGCCTTCCCAAAAATGAATGATTCCCTCTGGACCAGTAACCCACTCCCATGTACCCTCAGATCTCTCATCTGAAGCTCCAATCCACCCTGCTCCTTTTGCTTGTTCTCCGCACAAAGTTGCTTCTTCCTCGCTACGTAATGTAGCTAAATAACCCTTTAAACCAAAATAAGTTCTGCTCTCTGCTGCAGCTTTGGCATCGGACCAGGTAATTCCTGAACTAGGAACGTATTCGTAATAATGA
Organism: Flavobacteriales bacterium; assembly: GCA_004214185.1. Taxonomy (GTDB): domain Bacteria; phylum Bacteroidota; class Bacteroidia; order Flavobacteriales; family Flavobacteriaceae; genus MAG-121220-bin8. Next base: position 1,218 of record SGZG01000021.1, read on the forward strand.
CCAGTTGACGGAAGGTAATTGGCATCACCAACACTAATTGATATTTTTTTATCCGATGATGGGTTAGTATCAGAGCTATTAAAAATAACATCTAAAACCAAATCCTCAATTTTGCTGTAAGGAATTATAGTACCTGGAGTTTTATGAGAAAGAGTTAATTTACCCTCTAAATTACTCCAGTTACTTTCAATATCAGGAAAAGAATTTGGATTTTCTAGTCTTAAAATATCAATATCAAAATCATAACCCTCAGAAATTTGAAAATAAACAGCTATTTCTCCAGTATTAGTTCCGGGTGTAATTGTAAAACTAGTTGCGATATTAATGTTTGTTTGAGGATTGTAAATTTGATTTCCAGTAGCATTTAATGTTGGAGGAATAGTAGTAGTTTGAGAAAGTAATAATTGAAAAAATAAACAAAAAATGTATGTAATAATTTTTTCAAATTTCATGAAAGCAAATATAGAAGTTTATTTAATGCTTTCTTTCTTATGTTATTGAAATTGTTTTGTATAAATTTATATAACTAAGAGTGTTAATTTCTAAATGAAAAATAAAAATAACAGACGAGCAGCTTTAGTATACCATGCTAAACCAAAACCTGGGAAAATTGAGGTTGTTCCAACAACAAAATATAGTACTCAAAGGGATCTTGCTTTAGCATATTCCCCTGGAGTTGCATATCCCTGTTTAGAAATTGAAAATGATAATAATAATGTTTATAAATACACTGCAAAGGGAAACCTAGTTGCTGTAATAACAAATGGAACTGCTGTTTTAGGACTGGGTGATATAGGGCCTGAAGCATCAAAACCTGTTATGGAAGGTAAGGGTTTATTATTTAAAATTTTTGCAGGAATAGATGTTTTTGATATTGAAATTGACGCAAGTGACCCTGAAAAATTTATTGAAACGGTTAAAAGAATTGCTCCAACTTTTGGAGGAATTAACCTTGAAGATATAAAAGCTCCTGAAGCTTTTGAAATTGAAAAAAGGCTTGTTAAAGAACTTGATATTCCAGTCATGCATGATGATCAACATGGAACTGCAATAATTTCTGCTGCAGCACTTTTAAATGCTTTGGAACTTGCTGATAAAAAAATTGATAATGTGAAGGTTGTGGTTTGTGGAGCTGGAGCAGCAGCCATTTCTTGTACTAGAATGTACAAAGCTTTAGGTTTAAAAAAGAAAAATATTATAATGACCGATAGTAAAGGTGTTATAAAAACTTCTAGAAAAAATCTTTCAAAAGAAAAATCCGAATTTGCAACTAAAAGAGAAGTTAACACCCTTGAAGAAGCTATGAAGGATTCGGATGTTTTTATTGGGCTTTCTAAAGCCGATATGGTGACTCCAAAAATGTTATTATCAATGTCCTCCAATCCAATCGTTTTTGCAATGGCTAATCCAGATCCTGAAATTGATTATGCTTTGGCTATGAAAACAAGGGATGATATTATAATGGCTACAGGTAGATCAGACCATCCCAATCAAGTAAATAATGTTCTTGGTTTCCCCTACATTTTTAGAGGAGCACTTGATGTTAAAGCAACAAAAATTAATGATGAGATGAAGATGGCAGCCGCTCTTGCACTGGCTGCAATGACAAAAGAAACTGTTCCTGAATTTGTGAACATTGCATATGATAAAACCAAATTAACTTTTGGTAAAAATTATATAATACCAAAACCTTTTGACCCAAGGTTGATTACTGAAATTCCTCCAATGGTTGCAAAGGCAGCCATGGATTCAGGTGTAGCAAGAGAACCCATTGATAATTGGGGACAATATGAAGAAGAGCTTCACTCTAGGCTTTTCAGTGATAAAAAAATGGTAAGAGTACTTTTCAACAGAGCAAAAGAAAATCCTAAAAAAATTGTTTTTGCAGAAGCTGATCATCTTGATGTCTTAAAGGCTGCTCAAATAGTTCACGAGGAAGGGATTGGGTTTCCAGTATTATTAGGGAATATTGATACTATAAATGATTTAAAAAGTGAGATTGAATTTGACGCCGAAGTACCTATAATTGATCCAAAATGTGATGAAGAATTTGAAAATAGAGAAAGGTATGGTAAAAGTTATTGGAATAAACGTAAAAGAAAAGGAGTGACTCTTTACGATTCTATTGATAAAATGAAGCAAAGAAATTATTACGCTGGTATGATGCTTAGTTGTGGAGATGTTGATGCTTTAATTTCTGGTTATTCGAGAAGTTACCCTGTTACTTTTAAACCAATTATAGAGACAATAGGTAAAGCTAAGGGAATAAAAAAAGTAGCAACAACAAATTTAATGATTACTAGTAAGGGGCCATTGTTTTTTTCAGATACATCAATTAATATTGAACCATCCTCGAAAGAATTGGCAACTATCGCCAAAATGACCTCCGAAACTGTAAGAATGTTTGGAATAAAACCTGTGATAGCAATGGTATCATACTCAAATTTTGGTTCTAATTCTCACCCTTCAGCTTCAAAAGTTAATGATGCAGTAAAATATTTACATAAGTATTATCCAGAATTGGATATTGATGGGGAAATTCAAACAGACTTTGCATTAAATAGAGAAATGTTAAAAGACAGATTTGGTTTTTCAAAACTTTCAGGGAAAAAAGTAAATACCCTAATTTTCCCCAATTTAGATTCAGCAAACACAAATTATAAATTGGTAAAAGAATTAGATAAAGCATTGTCAATTGGGCCTATAATGATGGGAATGTCTAAAGCAGCTCACATAACACAATTAGGGGCTAGTGTTGACGAAATTGTAAATATGTCAGCCTTGGCTGTTGTGGACGCACAAAAAAAATTAAAATTGGATTTATGATAACTCATATTAAAGGAAGATTAGTAGAAAAATCACCAACTGAACTCGTAATTGATTGTAATGGGATAGGTTATTTGGTTAATATCTCATTAAACACATTTTCTTTACTTTCTGATTCAGAAGCCATTTCACTATACACTCATCTTCAAGTTAAAGAAGATTCACACACATTGTTTGGTTTTTTTGATAAATCTGAAAGAAATCTGTTTAGAAAATTAATATCTGTTTCTGGAATAGGTGCAAGTACTGCAAGAACAATGTTATCATCTTTAAACCCTCAAGAAATTCAAAGAGCTATTCTTACAGAAAATGTATCAACAATTCAATCTGTAAAAGGGATAGGGCTTAAAACGGCTCAACGTGTTATAATAGAACTTAAAGATAAAGTCAATTTAGCTGATTCCACTGGAGAAATTAGCATTTCTGGTCTTAACCAAAATAGAGAGGAAGCTTTATCAGCTCTTGAAGTTTTAGGTTACAGTAGAAAACTAACCTCTAAAGTTGTAGACGAATTAATTAATAATGATCCTGAAATTTCAGTAGAAAAAATCATTAAAAATTCTTTGAACAAATTATAAATTTTGATAAAAAATATTTTAAATAAGAAGATATTTTTTCTGTTTTTTGTGTTAATAATATTAAAGACTAATAGTATTTATGCACAAAAAACCGTAAATCTTGACACTATTGAAAATACCATTTATTTAGGCAAGTTTAAATTAAAAACCCCGGCATTTTTTAGCAGTAAATATAAATATGATCCTCAAACAGATACATATATTTATTCATTAAAACTAGGTGATATTGATGTTGGTGCCCCCCAAATTTTAACTCCAGCGCAGTACATTAAAAGAAGAAGAGATGAGGATATTAAATCTTATTTCTTTGAAAAAACAAAACTTTTGAAAGATTCTGAATCAGATGAATCAAATAGATTAAAAAACTTACTACCAGACTTATATGTAAATTCAAACTTTTTTAAATCCATATTTGGTGGAGAAAATATTGAGTTAATCCCTCAAGGATCTATTTCAATGGATATTGGAGCCAGATATCAAAAAAGCGACAATCCCTCAATCTCAGCAAGAAATCAAAGTAATATTGGTTTAGATTTTAATCAAAATATAAGTTTAAGTTTGAGTGGAAAAATTGGAGAGAGACTAAAAATAAGTTCTAATTACGATACTCAATCAACATTTGATTTTCAAAATTTAATAAAGCTGGACTACACTCCATCTGAGGATGATATTATCCAAAAATTAGAATTAGGAAACGTAAGTATGCCTGTAAGTGGATCTTTAATTTCCGGAGCTCAAAGTTTATTTGGATTTAAAACTGAACTAAAATTTGGAAACACCAATATTACTGCAGTTCTCTCAGAACAAAGATCACAATCTCAAACTGTTACAACTAGTGGTAGTAGTAGTTTTCAAGATTTTTCTATATATCCTTTGGATTATGATGAGAATAGACATTTCTTTTTAAGTCAATTTTTTAGAGATACTTATAATCAATCTATTAAAACATATCCATATTTAAATACTCAGGTTCAAATTTCAAGAATTGAAATCTGGGTAACAAACAAAACAAACCAAACCAGCAACATTAGAAATGTTATAGCCCTACAAGACTTGGGAGAGTCAAATCCTGAAAAAACAGTTATTGATAATTATTATCCAAATTTTTTTAATATTGGATCCAATGCATACCCAGATAACTCTGTCAATAAATTGAATCCCGAAGAAATTGGTGCAGGCCTTTTAACTAATTCTATAAGAGATATTTCAAAATCAAAAGAAGGATTTGGTTCTATTTCTAATCTTGTAAATGAAGGAAATGATTATTCAGTTTTAGAAAATGCCAGAAAGCTTGAATCATTTGAATACAAGCTTAATTCAAAACTTGGATATATATCATTAAACCAACCGTTAAATAATGATGAAATTTTAGCAGTAGCCTTTCAATATAGCGTAGGTGGTAAAGTTTACCAAGTGGGGGAATTTGCCAACGATGGAATTAGTGGAACTGAAACTTCAGGATCAACTAATGAAATATCAACTAATAGTCTAGTTTTAAAGTTATTAAAAAGCAGTATTACAAATGTAAATCAGCCAGTTTGGGATCTGATGATGAAAAATATATATTCTCTTGGATCTACACTCAACAGCGAAGATTTTAAACTCAACATTTTTTATTCTGATCCATCTCCCTTAAATTATTTAAATGCTGAGGATAGGTCAATATGGCCAGAAAATATTGATGGAAAAACATTGTTGTCTCTTTTTAATATGGATAACCTAAATATCAATAACAATATACAGGATGGTGGAGATGGTTTTTTTGACTTTGTTCCAAATATTACAGTTGACTCAAATAACGGTCTAATAATATTCACATCTGTAGAACCTTTTGGTAAATACTTATTTGATAAGCTGAAATCTTCAAATTCGGAGGACTATAACAACTCAGTTACTTATAATTTAAATCAAAAGAAATTTGTTTACCAAGAGATTTATAAAACATCAAAAATAAATGCTGAAAAGGAATCTGAAAAAAATAAGTTTCAGATGAAAGGATCATATAAAACTTCAGACGATTCTAGCGGAATAGCAATTGGACAGTTTAATATTCCAAGAGGTTCAGTTAAAGTATCAGCTGGTGGTAGAGTTCTACAAGAAGGTTTGGATTATGTAGTAAATTATCAAGCAGGAAGAGTTCAAATTATTGATGAATCACTAAAAAATTCCAACATACCCATCGAAATTTCTACAGAAAGTAATTCTTTTTACTCACAACAAAAGAAAAGATTTTCTGGAATCAATGTTGAACACAAATTCAACGATAACTTAATAATAGGAGGAACTTTAATGAACTTGAGTGAAAGATCAATTAGTCAGAAGTCAAATTATGGTGTTGAGCCTGTGAACAATACCATGATTGGATTCAATGGAGTATATTCTTCAAAGGCTCCAATTTTAACTAGACTGGTAAATATGCTTCCAAATATTAATACTGATGTTGAATCGAATATTGCTGTAAAGACAGAGTTTGCATACCTAAATTCTAGTACTCCTACTCAAGATGGGCTTGATAATGCTGCAACAGTTTATATTGATGATTTTGAGGGTACGGCAACAAATATAGATCTTAGAGATTCAGGATCTTGGAAATTGTCCAGTGTTCCAGTGGGAGCTCAGGGTTATGAATTTGGTTCAAACGATTTAAGATTAGGTTATAAAAGAGCTAAATTATCTTGGTACAATATCGACCCATTGTTTTACACTAGCAAAAGACCAACTGAAATAGATCAAAATGAATTGTCTAAAAATGAATCTAGAAGAATATTCATTGAAGAAATTTTCCCTCAACAAGATATTGTTTCAGGTCAATCAAGAATTCAAAACACTTTTGATTTAAGTTACTTTCCTACAGAAAAAGGGCCCTACAATGACAATCCAAATTTTGATTTTCAAACTCAAAATAATTGGGCTGGAATAACAAGAGATATTAGCTCAACAAATTTTGAAAAATCCAATGTTGAGTTTATTCAGTTCTGGCTTTTAGATACATTTTCTGAAAATGATTCTGAATCCAATTATTTAGGAACTCTTGTCTTTAATTTAGGTAATATTTCGGAGGATATTTTAAAAGATGGACAGAAGCAGTATGAGAATGGTTTACCCACTCAAAATTCTCAACAATTAACCAATGAATCAAATTGGGGAGTTACCCCTGCTACTCAATCATTAATTTATTCATTTGATTCCAGTGACGAAAACAGAATAGCTCAAGATTTGGGTTACGATGGACTTAGTGATGAGCAAGAAAATTTGAGATATAAAAATGGAAATTCTGTTGATCCGGCTGGTGATAATTATCAATATTACTTTGATGCCAGTGGGGGGATAATTGAAAGATATAAGAACTACAATGGTACTCAGGGAAATTCACCAACAAATGTTGGAAATATTGGTAGAGGCTCGACAACAATTCCTGATAATGAGGATGTAAATCGAGATAATACTATGAATACTATTGACAGTTATTATGAGTACTCTGTTCCAATATCAAAAAGTATGAATATTGGAAATCACCCTTTTATAAGTGATGTAAGAGATAATGTAGAGATCAGTTTACCAAATGGAAATTCATTAACAACAAGATGGATACAGTTCAAAATTCCAATTTCTGAAAAATTTTATAAAAGCAGTAGATATAATTCTTTTTTTGAACCTGTAAACGGAATTGATAATTTCCGTTCAATAAGGTTCATGAGAATGTATATGAAAGAATTTTTTAAACCAATTACTTTGAGGTTTGGAACTTTGGATTTAGTTCGAAGCGAATGGAAAAGGTACACCAAAGAGTTAAACACAGAAAAAATTAACCATGCCAATACTGTTTTTGAAATAGGATCGGTAAATATTTTAGAAAATGAAAATAGACAACCAATAAATTACATTTTACCACCTGGTCTAGAAAGAGAGGTTGTAAATACAAATAACTCAATTATTAGACAAAATGAACAATCATTGACTTTGAAGGTAAATGATCTTCAACCAAAAGATTTAAAAGGAGTTTACAAAAATGTTGATCTAGACATGCGTCAATATAAATCATTGAAAATGTTTATTCATGCAGAATCAATAAGCGGAGAAGAAAAATTACCTGGTGAAGGAGTTGATCAGGAGTTTGATAAAAGATTAGTTGCCTTTTTAAGAATAGGATCTGATTTAACTGACAACTATTATCAGATTGAAGTTCCATTAAAGCCTACAGCATATAACATTGGAGATTCTGAAAGATTTTCAGCTGATCAAGTTTGGAATCCTGATCAGAATTCAATAGAAATTTCTTTAAAAGATTTAACTAAGATAAAAGCACTTCTTCTAAGTCAACCCAATTTTTCAGAAGTAGTCTATTTTAATGAGAATTTAGAGGTAATTGAAGAGTTTACTAAAATTTCAACATTACCTGGAGAAAAAAAATATAAATATGCAATTAAAGGTAATCCAACCATCGGATCCATTAAAAATATCATGGTTGGAGTCAAAAATCCTAGCGATGAGATTGGACAAATTTTAAGTGGTGAGGTTTGGTTCAATGAGTTACGTCTTTCAGAAATTGACGGTAAAGGAGGGTGGTCAATGTTAGCTTCAGTTGATGCTAATCTTGCAGACTTCGCAAATATTTCATTTTCAGGAAAAATGTCAACTGTTGGGTTTGGTTCAATTGACAAATCTCCAAATCAAAGAAGCAGAGAGGATTATAAGCAATACAGTTTTTTAAGTAGTGTTAATGCAGGGCAGCTCTTGCCTGAAAAATGGAAAATTCAACTACCAGTCTCTTACAGTATTTCCGAGGAATTTACAACCCCTGAGTATGATCCTTTTTATCAAGATATCAAATTAAATGACAGATTAAATTCATCGATTAGAGCAAGTCAAAAAGATTCAATTAAAAATCAAGCTATTAGTTATAGACGTGTATCTAGTATTAATTTATTAGGTGTAAAGAAAAATAGATCAGAGGAACAAAAAGAGAAAATTTATGATATTGAAAATTTTGATTTTTCGTATAGCTATAATCAAGAAATGCAACACGATTATGAAATTGAAAATTTAACAAGGGAAAGGGCAATAGTTAGCTCAAGATATAATTATTCTTTTAACCCATTTGTGGTGAGTCCATTTAAAAAAATAAAATTTATTGAAAACAATAAGTATTTAGAGTGGTTGAAGGAATTCAATTTCAATCCTTTGTTGTCTTCTGTAAGTTTTGATGTTAACTTCAATAGATCTTTCAACAACCAAAAGTTCAGAGAAGTTTACGTTGAGGGGGTCGATTTTTCAAGCCAAATACCACTTCCTAAAATTCAGCAAAGAAATTTTCTTTTTGATTGGAATTTAAATTTAAGTCAAAACTTATCTAACTCATTGAGGTTGGATTTTGCAGCCTCAAACAATAGTATTGTAAAAAATTATTATCAAAACGATGAATCAGGACAAGATTTTATAGATAGTGACCTTGACATATGGGATGGTTTTTGGAATACAGGAGAGGCTAATTCACATAATCAAACATTTAATTTGACTTATCAACTTCCATTTAAATTTATTCCTTTTTTAGATTTTATAACTAGTAGTTATAATTACTCAGGGAATTTTAATTGGGAAAAGGGATCAACTGCTATGGCACTGGTTGAAGATGATAATGGAAATTTACTTGGAGAGGTGAATACAATTCAAAATTCAAATATTCAAAATATAAATATGTCTTTTAATATGCCTAAGTTTTATAGGATTTTAAATATTGAAAGAAATAAAAAATCAAAAAATAAATTTAAAAATACAGTAACAACATTTTTAACAGGTATTTCTAGATTAAAATTTAATTATTCTGAAAATAACGGTAAAGTATTACCTGGATACACTGAAAAATTAGGATTTTTAGGAACTTCAAAACCATCTTTAGGTTTTGTTTTTGGAAACCAATCTGATATTAGATTTGAGGCCGCAAAAAAGGGTTGGTTAACAGACTTCCCTAGCTTTAATGAACAATTCATACAAGTACACAATAATAAGTTTGATGTTTCAGCTGAAATAGATTGGATTAAAAATTTAAAAATTTCCTTAAATGCAAACAGATCATTTTCAGAAAATCATTCAGAAAATTATATAGTCATTGAAAATAATTATAACGCACTTTCACCAAACTCTTTTGGAAACTTTGAAATATCTTCAATGTTAATAAAGACTTCTTTTATTAGAAGCAATGAGAATAATTCAGAAACTTTCGATAAGTTTAATGAAAATAGAAAGGTCATTGCATTGAGGTTGGCATCACTAAAAGGAGGGCCAATTTCGTTTGATGAATTTGGTTTCCCAGTAGGGTTTGGAAAAAATAATCAAGCTGTACTAATTCCTGCATTTTTATCAGCTTACTCAGGAAATAATCCTGAAAAAACATCATTAAACCCTGTCTCAAAAACTCCTTTACCAAATTGGTCAATACAATATACAGGCCTTATAAAGAATGAATTTTTTAAAAAACGATTTAAAAGATTTTCAGTTGGACACTCTTATAGATCAAGTTATACCATAAATAATTTTAAATCTAATTTAGAATACGATTTTGAAAATCCTAACTTAACTGATAGCTCAGGCAATTTTTACAATGAATACTTATACTCAAATATAAACCTGGTTGAACAATTTAATCCATTGATAAAGTTAGATATGGAATTTAATAATTCATTACAAATAGTAATGTCTTTAAAGAAAGATAGAGCTCTTTCATTAAGCTTAGATAACAACTTGCTAACTGAGTCTCAAGGAATGGATTATTCAATTGGAATAGGGTATAGAATAAAAGACTTACAAATCAATAATCTTGGGGGAAGGAACAGAACCTCTAAAGGAGATTTAAATATTAAAACTGACCTCAACTACAGAGACAATATCACTATTATTCGTAATATTAATATTTTAGATAATAAGGTTACTGCAGGACAAACTATGTGGTCTATTAAAACTTCAGCAGATTATAATTTGAGTAATAATTTTAATGCTATTTTTTTCTATGATCATATGTTTTCAAAGTTTGCAATATCCACAGCATTTCCAATGACAACAATCCGAGCAGGACTTACTCTTAGATATAGTTTTGGACAATAATTTTTTATGAAAAAATATTATTTAGAATTACATTTACATAATTAAATTAATTTATATGGAAATCAAACCAAATTTAAAATATACCAAAGATCATGAATGGATTTCAATTGATGGAAACAATGCAACAATTGGAATCACAGATTATGCTCAAGGTGAACTTGGAGACATAGTTTATGTTGAAATTGAATCTATTGGAGATAGTTTAAATAAAGAAGAAATTTTTGGGTCTGTTGAGGCAGTAAAAACAGTTTCCGATCTGTTTATACCTGTTTCTGGAGAAATTACTGAAATGAACGAGAACTTAGAAGATAATCCAGAACTAATTAATGATGACCCCTACGGAGACGGATGGATAATCAAAATGAAAATCAATGATTCAAGTGAACTTAACGATTTGTTAAGCCCTGAAGAATATAAAGATCTGGTTGGTGGTTAATAAAAAATTTCTTTGGTTATCATTAATTTATACCCTTTTAATTTTTTTCATCTCTTTAATTCCGCTTCCTAATATTACAATTCCAGACTTTAATTTATTTCAGCCTGATAAACTAGCACACTTTATAATCTATTTTATTATGCTTTATTTATGGCTAAAGTCTAATTCACTTAAAGAGAATAAGTTCAGATTGAAATCATTAATATTAGTTTTATTTATAAGTTCTTTTATTGAAACTTTACAAGGCACATCTTTTATAAAAAGACATTATGAATTAGCTGACCTTATTGCCAATTCAGTTGGAATTATCTTTTCATATATTGTTTTTGTATTATATCCATATAAAAAATTGAAGGCTTAGTTTATTTAAAAAAAAAAAATTACATTAGCCATAATAAATTTTGATTATGCAGCCGAAAAAGAATCCTAAATCTGATTTAAGAAACTACAGTAGTCTATTCTTAGCATTTGGTTTATGTTTAATTTTATTTGTTTCCTGGAGAGCAATTGAAGCCAAAACTTATGAAGCTCAATATGGCTATGAGTCATTAAATGTTGAAGACGATGATGATGAAGAAATTCCTATAACCGAACAAATAAAAACTCCACCTCCACCACCTCCTCCACCAGCACCTGAAATTATTGAAGTTGTTGAAGATGAGGAAGAAATTGAGGAAACTATTATAGAATCAACTGAGACTGATCAAGAAGAAATTGTTGAAGAAGTTGAAGTGGTGGAAGAAGAAATAGACATGGATATTCCATTTGCAATCATTGAGGATGTGCCGTTATTTCCTGGTTGCGAAAAAGTTGCTAAATCTAAAAGAAGGGATTGCTTTCAGCAACAAATGAATAAGCATATTAGCAGGAATTTTAGATATCCTGAAATTGCTCAAGAAATGGGAATACAAGGTCGTGTTTTTGTACAGTTTATCATTGGTAAAGACGGAAGTATAAGCGGAATTAGAACTAGAGGACCAGATAAAAATCTAGAAAAAGAAGCAAACAGGATTATTTCTAAATTACCTAAAATGACACCTGGTAAACAAAGAGGAAGACCTGTTAGAGTACCTTTTAGTATCCCAATCACTTTTAAGTTACAGTAACCATTATATCAACTGTTGAAATGTAGATAAAATAATTGTTTTCTCTACAATTCTGCATTAACTTTGCACTCTATTTTTTTTTATGAATAGTAGCTCCGTAAAGTTGAATTACCAACCCCTATTTTTTTTAAAATCCATTTTGGATTTAACTAAAGCAAGATTGGCTATCAGTGTTGTTTTTTCATCGATAGTTGGATATTTATTAGCTGCTGAAACTTTTGACTTATATACAGTAGCTATGCTTTCCTTTGGTGGATATTGTATGGTTGGTGCTTCAAATTCTTTTAATCAAATAATAGAAAAAGATATTGATTCTTTAATGGAAAGGACTAAAAACAGACCAATTCCTTCAAATAGAATAACGGTTAACCTAGCATTTTACATATCAATAATATTAACGTTACTCGGTATTATTGTTCTTTACAAAATAAATCCAAGAACAGCTCTTTTTGGAGCCATATCAATTTTCATATATACATGTTTGTATACTCCTCTCAAGCCAATAACACCACTTTCGGTATTTGTTGGAGCATTTCCAGGAGCTATTCCGTTCATGCTTGGTTGGGTAGCTGCTACTAATAGCTTTGGAATAGAACCAGGAACATTGTTTATGATTCAGTTTTTTTGGCAGTTTCCTCATTTTTGGGCTTTGGGTTGGATGTTGCATGAAGATTATCAAAAAGCAGGAATAAATATGTTACCAACCAGAAAAAGAGATAAGTCAACTGCACTTCAGGTTGTGCTTTATTCTTTATGGACAATTATCATTTCTATATTCCCAGTAACTGGACTAACAGGTGATTTGAAGCTTTCAATTTCATCGGCTATTATTGTTTTAATTCTTGGACTAGTTTTGCTTTTTTATTCAATCAATTTGTATAATAAAATGAATGTTGATGCTGCAAAAAAATTATTTACAGTAAGCATTTTGTATTTGACTCTTTTACAATTAACCTATTTAATAGATAAAATTTATATATGGATTTAGATAAAGATGAATTAAGAAAAAAACACAGAAGAGCAAGAAAAATGATGTTGCTTTTTTCCTTACTAAGCATTACGATGACATTTGCTGGATTGACAAGTGCTTATATAGTAAGTAAAGCTAGACCTGATTGGTTAAAAGATTTCGAATTACCTAATTATTTTCTTGTAAGCACTGTTGTTATAATAATTAGCAGTTTAACTATGTGGCTGGCAAAAACAAACATTAAAAAAAGTGAATTTTCAAAAACCTCTTTTTGGTTGGCATTAACTTTTTTATTAAGCGTTTTATTTATGATTTCTCAATTTATGGGATTTCAAGAACTTATAAATAGAGGATATTATTTTACTGGAGCTCAAAGTACAGTAACAACATCATTTTTATATGTATTGTCATTACTTCATTTAGCTCATGTATTTGCAGGAATGATAGTGTTAATTGTAGTTTTTGTAAGAAATAAAAATAAAAAATATAAAGAAGAAACATTAGGATTTGAATTGGCTGAAACGTTCTGGCATTTTTTAGGATTTTTATGGCTGTATTTGTTTGTGTTTTTATATTTCTTTAGATAGTAAAAATATGTAACTTTGTAACCTTTAATTAGAAATTTAAATGAGTTCAACAATATCTACAACAACAGAAGATAATAACGACGTTTGGGGAGGTGGAAATAAGCCTTTAAATGCAAGCTATGGAAAACTTATGATGTGGTTTTTTATAGTATCTGATGCCTTAACTTTTTCAGGATTTTTAGCAGCCTACGGATTTTCAAGATTCAAAAATATTGATACATGGCCAATAGCTGATGAAGTTTTCACACACTTTCCTTTCTTACACGGTGTAGATGCACCTATGTACTATGTTGCTTTAATGACTTTTATTTTAATTTTTTCATCTGTAACAATGGTGCTTGCTGTTGATGCTGGACATCATATGCAAAAGGGAAAGGTAGCTTTTTATATGCTATTAACAATCATAGGAGGAGCTGTTTTTGTTGGATCTCAAGCATGGGAATGGAACAATTTCATAAGAGGTGAATATGGTGCCGTTGAAACAAAAGGTGGCCAGATTTATCAGTTTAAAAGTTTAGAAACAGGTAAAAGGGTAGCTCTTGATGATTTTGCTGTTGAAATTCCATCACATAGGGTTCAACATGAAAGTAAAAATGGATTGTGGTATGTCGACGAGGGATCATTACCTTCTTATACTACAGAAGAAGTAATTGCTGGTTTTGTTGCTAATCCAGACATAGTAATTAAGACTGAAAAAATAGACGAAACTGGACACAAGATTGTTCTTTCAAGAGAAGAATCATTGTTGAAAATAAATCAAGCAGTTAATGTTGTTGAAGGAGCTAATCTTATCAACAATGAATATGGGAATAGACTATTCGCTGATTTTTTCTTTTTTATTACAGGATTCCATGGATTTCATGTATTCTCTGGAGTGGTAATCAACATAATAATTTTCTTTAATGTTTTAATAGGTACATATGAGAGAAGAGGTCACTATGAAATGGTTGAGAAAGTTGGACTTTATTGGCACTTTGTTGATTTAGTTTGGGTTTTTGTATTTACATTCTTTTACTTAGTTTAATATATTACGATGGGAAATAACACACATAAATTAGAAATTTTTAGAGGATATTTAAAGTTTAAATCCAATCAAAGCAAAATTTGGGGCGTACTAATTTTTTTATCTATAGTAACAATTATTGAAGTAGCTCTTGGTATTTTAAAACCTGAAGTCTTAATTGAGAATTCTTTTTTAAGAATGAAATTAATTAATTGGATTTTCATTATCCTAACCATTGTTAAAGCCTATTATATTATGTGGGACTTTATGCATTTAAGAGATGAGCTTAGGGGTCTTCAGGCTTCTGTTGTAATTACTTTAATGTTTTTGATAGGTTATTTGGCCTTTATACTTCTAGTTGAAGGAAATTATATTTTTGATGTGATGTATGAAGGATTTGTTAGTTGGAATTTTTAATAACTAAAATCTTTTAATGAGAAAATACATTGTTCTCACTATATTATTTGTATTACCACTTGTGGTTTACCTTTTTTTTGCATCTGGGATTAATCATTTTGCTCAACTTCCTGTCTTAACAAAAAGTGTAGAAAACATTTCTGACTACTCCAATGAAACGTTCAAAAACAAAATAACTATCCTTGGTTTTTTTGGTAGTAATTTGCAAGATAAACATGGTGATGCTTTAAACTTGAATCAAAAAATATACAAGAGATTTTATCAGTTTACAGATTTTCAGTTTTTAATGATTCAACCTAAAGGAACGGATAGTTTAGTAATGGATTTAAAAAATGATTTAAAATCAGGGACTGATACTGATTTAATTAATTGGAAATTTGTAAGCTTAGAAAACGACCAGTTAAAATCAGTTTTTAATAGCCTTGAAACTGATATCTCACTTGATTCTAACAATGGCACACCTTATGTCTTTATTGTTGATAGAGATGTTAATTTAAGAGGAAGAGATGATGAAGATGGAATAAAATATGGATACGATTCTAGATCAGTTGCTGACATTAATAATAACATGCTTGATGATGTGAAGGTAATTTTAGCTGAGTATAGAATGGCTCTTAAAAAGAATAATAGATTTAAAGATAGTTCAGAATGAAGAAATATTCTTACGTAGGGATTTCTTTTATTGTATTGATTTTTGGAATTATAGTTTTCCCAAAGATTATGGATAGAATTGAAAGTCAATCAATAAATGACATAAAAAGATTATCACTTTCCGATAAGCTTAGTTTTATCAAACTTGATGGAGAAAACCGTAAAGTGGAAGATTTTTTATTTCTAAATCAAGACAGCTTACTAATCGGAAATGAAGACTTTAAAGGAAAAGTATATGTAGCGGAATTTTTCTTTACAAAATGTCCCTCAATTTGTATTGAAATGAATCAAAACATGAAGATACTAGATGAATTGTATGGAAACAGAGAAGATTTTGGAATAGCATCATTTACTATAGATCCAGAAAATGACACCCCAACTACACTTAAAAAATATTCTGAACTAATTGATGTTAAATCAAAAAATTGGCATTTTTTAACTGGAGATAAAAAAGATATTTATGAGCTTTCTAATAATGGATTTAATATTTTTTCTTCAATAAATGAAGCTGTTGATGGAGGTTTTGAGCACCAAGGATTTTTTGCTCTAATTGATAAAAACGGATACATTAGATCTAGGGTCAATGATTATGGCACACCTCTTGTGTATTATTCTGGGATTACTAATGTAAACGAAAGTGTTCAAGGAATTGACATGATAAAAGAAGATATAGAAAAACTTTTAAACGAAGATTATGGCAAAAAATAAGTATAGTATTTGGATTAAAATTGTTTCTGTCTTGATTCCTGTAGTTGTAGCTATATTATTTACAGTTAGAATTCCAAATGTAGAACCACTCTCTTTTCTGCCACCTATATATGCTACAATCAATGCTTTGACTGCTTTACTTTTAGTTATAGCTTTAAAAGCAATTAAGTCAGGTAAAAGACTACTTCATGAAAGGCTAATGAAAACATGTATTGCTTTGTCTCTTGTTTTTTTAGTTATGTATATTGCTTATCACATGACCTCTGATCCAACCCCATTTGGAGGTGAAGGAGCTATTGCGTATTTGTATTATTTTATTTTAATATCTCATATATTATTATCTATTGTTTTAATTCCACTTGTACTGACAAGTTATGTAAGAGCTATTCAAGCAGAGTTTGATCCTCATAAAAAAATATCCAAAATTACATTTCCTATATGGCTATATGTTGCTGTAACTGGAGTAATTGTTTATTTAATGATTTCACCATATTATTCATGAGTTTGATTGTATATATTTTGGGACTTCAGTGTGCTATGTGCCGAGCTGTTTTAGAATCAGGTGCTGATCAGAGAACAGCAGAAAGTTTAAACGATGGAATAGTTTACTTAATGGTGATCCCATACATACTTGGAGCTTTGACCTTATATTTTTTATACACACGATTTTTTAAAAAATAATTTGTAGTTAATAATTTTTTTTTACCTTTGCTACTATGTAATGCATAGTACTATGCAATAAACAAATAAAAATGGATTTATTAATAAGCTGGAGAGAATTTTTAGTCATACTAATTATGATTATTTTTTTAATTATCAGCTACAAAGCTTTAAAAAATAAAAAATGAAAAATACTATTTACACGTTACTATTAGCTTTTACTTTCACATCTTGTGGACTTGACGTAAAACCAAATGTTGAGGTTAAAAACAACATTAATCTTACAATTGATGGAGAAAATATTGATGGAGTTCAAGGAGAATGGACAATCACATCTGAAGAGAAAAAAGATGATGGAAAAGAGATTCTTGTATTAACGATAAAAAAAACAGAATTAGAATAATACTTTAAACCGAATCTAAACTTATTCCATGTGTTTATTATTTTGATTTAAAGGACCAGTTAAAGGTTCGGTTTTTTTAATTTCTTTAAATTTTTAAATAAAATTGAGTTCAGAAAATTTTAAAATTCAAATTAGAAAGGGTCTATTAGAGTTTTGTGTTTTGCAAATTATTTCAAGCAAAGAGGTTTATGCCTCAGAAATAATTGAAGAATTAAAAAATTCTAAGATAATTGTAGTTGAGGGTACAGTTTACCCTCTTTTAAGTAGATTAAAGAAATCAAACTACATTCAACATAGTTGGAAAGAATCAACTCAGGGGCCACCAAGGAAATACTATTCAATTACAGAATCTGGATTAGGACATTTAAAAGAACTTATTATTTCCTGGACTGATATTAATAGTTCAGTTAAAAAATTACTTAAAACCAAAAAATGAAAAAACTTTTTAGTAGGTTATTGGAATTTAAAATTAGTATTCTAATGAAAATATTAAAATGGTTAAGAAGTTAATTATATAAAAATGAAAAAAACATTTACAATTAGTCTGGGATACTCAATTTTTAATGTTGAAGAAGATGCTTATGAAATATTGAAAAGGTATCTAGCTTCAATAAAGAATTATTTTCAAAAGATGGGAAATGATTCAGAAATTATCAATGACTTTGAACTTAGAATTGCAGAAAATTTTTCTTCTAAATTATCTTCAGGTAAACAATATATTAATTTAAGTGACGTAAAAGAAGTCGTTCAAATTATGGGTTCCTTAGATGATTTTAAAGAAATTTATCAGGAAGATTTAAAGAGTGAAGACACAAACGAGAAAAAAAATATTAATAATAAATTATATAGAGATTCTAGTAATAGAATAATTGCGGGTGTTTGTTCTGGAATAGCTGAGTATTTTAAAATTGATCCAATAATTGTAAGGATTTTATTTTTTATTGCAGTTCCGTTGAATTTAATAGTGTATGTAATTTTTTGGATTGGAATTCCAACAAAAGATTTTGATCCTAATCTTAGAAAAAAACTTTACAGAGATAAAGAAAATGGAATATTTGCAGGAGTGGCTCAAGGTATTTCTAACTATCTGAAGATAGATGTTACTGTAATAAGGGTCTTTTTTGTTATTAGCTTATTCTTTGGTGGAGCTGGTTTATTGTTTTATGTACTGTTGTGGATATTCACAAAAGAGGCCAAAACAATAGGAGAAAAAATGAACATGTCGGGCTTTAATGTCAATCTATCAAATATTGAAGAGTTTATTAAAAAAAAAACGAACAATCTAAACAGTCCTGAAAGCACATTAACAAAAATTTTCTTATTCCCTTTTAGACTTTTAGCTCCTTTAATTACAGCATTTTTAAAAATTGGAATATTTATTTTAAAAACTGTATTTTTTATTTTTTCATCAATCTTTACAATTTTAGTTACAGTACTAATAGTTATTCTGTCAACTATTCTATTTAATGAAATTTCACAAAATCAAGACCCTGAGTATTATGAAATAATTAATACCATTCCAGATTATTTTATAATTTTTTCAATTCTATTTTTAGTTGTGAATCTTATTATTTCGTTTATAATTTCTTTTTATGTTTTATTCAATAAAAAATCAAATCCATATTTTTTTATGTTTATGATTTTCTTTTGGATAGCATTTTTAATTTTCATTATTATCTCTGTTCCTAACTTAATATTAAACTTGCAGGACTTAGATCATTTGCCTTTATGGAAATGGAGTTGGCTAGGAAATGACAATTTTTATTATGAATATAAATGGATAAATTAGGTTTATAAAATAAACTAGTCTATATTTGTGAAAAAAAAATATGAATAAAGAAGAACAACTAAGAATTATCAATAATGCGATTAATCAAACAAAGCAAAACTTAAAACCGCTAGGTTATAATCTTGTTTTTTGGTCAATTGTGGTAATTTCAATGAGTCTTTTTCACTATTTTTTTCCACAGATTGTTCAATTCAGTTATTATTCAGCTGCTATATATTGGATTTCAATTCCATTATTAGGAATGATTTACACAACCAATTACAATATTAAAAATGGTATTAAAGTTGGATATGAAACACAACTCGATAGAGTTATTAAAATTATTTGGGGTGTTTTTGGATTTGCCTGGATTTTTATAGTTGCTATTTCTTTAATATATAAAGTTAGTCCAGTCCAAGATGTTTTATTTTTACTTAGTATAGTTTTAATAATGACGGGTTTAATCATCAAATTTAATAATGTTACAATAGGTGGAATTGGCTTATTAATTTTTACAGCCTATTCGTATTATAATCCAGTTATGAATTTACTTTTAGTTAATGTTGTTGGATTAAGTTTAGGGATGTTAGTTCCAGGATTATCTCTTTATTTCCAAAAAAATGATGAATAAAGAGACTGAAAAATTATTATTTAATCCAATAAGACTAAAAGCTATTTCTTTTTTGATCTCTGTTGAGAAGTGCAATTTTAAAACCTTAATTGATGTCACAGACTCAACAAAAGGAAACTTAAGTATTCAATTAAAGAAACTTAATGAAGCAGGACTAATTGATATTAAAAAATATTTTCATAAAAGTTATCCTAGAACAGATTATTCAATTACTAAAAAAGGAAAAAAGTCATTTGAAGAGTTTTTTAAAGAATTAAAATTACTTAAATAAATGTGTAGTATACGTTACATTACATGAAAATTTTTATAAATTTGCATGCCTTTAAAATTTTAAATTAAATGTTAATTAAACTTTGGGCACATTTATTGATCTAAATAGAAGAACAACTAATAATTATGATTAAAATTAAAGATTTACATAAATCCTATAAAATGGGATCAAATTCTCTTCATGTATTAAAAGGGATTAACTTCAATGTTGAAGAAGGTGAATTAGTAGCAATAATGGGTTCTTCTGGATCAGGAAAATCAACTTTACTAAACATCTTAGGTATGTTAGATCTTTTAGATTCTGGATCTTATGAACTTGATGGGGTTCCTATTCGTGATTTAGACGAAACCAAAGCTGCAAATTACAGAAATAAGTTTTTAGGATTTGTTTTCCAATCTTTTAATTTAATAAATTATAAAACAGCGCTTGAAAACGTAACACTCCCTCTTTATTACCAAGGCCTTAAAAGAAAAGATAGAGAACAAATAGCACTAAATTATTTGGATGATGTTGG
>SGZG01000022.1 GCA_004214185.1 Flavobacteriales bacterium
CCAAGAGTGTTACACAAAATAACAAATCTGTTGGGGCTGACTTATCTGTTTTTGCATGGACTTTTGCACAACACAAAGAAGCTATTATAGAATAATTGATTAGGTTTTGGTAAAAGAAAAGGGCTTGATTAAAAAATCAAGCCCTTTTTTATTTAACCTTGCCTTAACATTAAATCTAAAGTCTAAACGGATATTTGCTTCAAATTAAATAATAACATGAAAAAGCAAATTTTTTTTACATTAATAACATTCTTAATTTCAGTAAAACTATTATCACAAACTGGACTCGTAAGAGGTTCTCTAATTGATAATGATTTTCAAGATCCTGTTCCATTTGCAAATATTATAGTTAAAGAAACCGGAACTGGAACTACAACAGATTTTGATGGTAATTATGAATTAGAATTAATTGAAGGTACATATACGATTTTATTTTCTTTTATTGGATACGAAACAGTTGAAATAAAGGACATTAATGTTAATAATAATGAACCTACAATTGTTAATGTTACAATGAATACGTTAGCTCAAGGTTTAGATGAAGTTGTTGTGAGTGTTAGCGCAAGTACAAATACTGAAAAATCTGTTCTTGAATTTCAAAAAAAATCTATCAGTCTAGTTGATGGTCTTTCTTCTCAAAGAATTAAATCAACTGGGGCATCAAATATTGCTTCAGCTGTAAAATCTGTTCCAGGAGTGTCAGTTCAGGGTGGTAAGTATGTTTATGTTCGTGGTTTGGGTGATCGTTATACAAAATCTATTCTAAACGGAGTAGACATCCCTGGATTAGATCCTGACAGAAATACCATTCAAATGGATATTTTTCCAACAAATATTCTTGATAATGTCATTGTATTTAAATCTGCTTCAGCTGAGATGCCAGCAGATTTTACTGGCGGAATTGTTGATGTGATTACAAAAGAATTTCCAAATTCTAAACAATTTTCAATTTCGTTTAGTTCGGCTTTTAATAATAAAATGCATTATAATGACAACTATTTAACTTCTAAGTCAAGCAGCACAGATTTTTTAGGTTTTGATGATGGTTTAAGATCAATTCCTGTGGATCCATATCAAGGATATACTGTTCTTGAAAGTATAAATAGTGTTAAAATCACAAATGTTACAAGAGAATTTAACCCAAATATGGCTGCGTTAAATAAAACAAGTTTAGGAGACTATAGTTTTAATATTTCTGGGGGAAACCAAATTATATTGAAAAATGATAATAGATTAGGCTTTTTTGGTTCTTTGAGCTATAAGAACACAACCAGTTTTTATGAAAATTCACAAAATAATACATACTATAGAGATTCCGATAAAAGTATATTTGACCTATTTGAAAATAGAACTCAAAAAGGCCCACTTGGTGAAAACTCTATTTTGTTAAGTGGTATGACTGGCTTGTCCTATAAAACTAATTTATCAAAATACAAATTTAATATTCTGCATATTCAGAATGGAGAATCAAGTGCAGGTATTTTTGATCAAACAGTCAACTTAAACGATTCAAAAGATCTTATTAAACACAATATTGAATACACTCAAAGATCTATTACCAACTTATTATTTTCTGGAACTCACACATTTAATAACGATAGTAAATGGAAACTAAATTGGAAAGTTTCACCAACAAAATCTTCAATAAAAGATAAAGATATTAGAACTACTTCTTTTGAGATAACTGATGAGGGTAAATATCTTATACCATTAAATGGTAAACCAAGTAGGATTTGGAGAAATTTAGACGAAATAAATATTGTTGGTAAAATTGATTTAGAGAAAAAAATAAAGCTGTTTAACAGAGAATCAAAAATAAAGTTTGGACTTTTAAGCTCATTAAAAGAAAGACAATATGATATATACAGTTTTAGAATAAATGTTCCAACTAACTTAGGTGTTTTAGATAATGGCAACCCTGATAATTTATTGAAACCTGAAAATACTTGGACACCTACTAATACTATAGGAAACCACATTGCTCTTTATACAAATGGAGCAGTTGAAAAAGGTAAAAACTACGATGCTAATCAAGTTAATTTTTCTGGGTATTCATCGGTTGAATTTAAGTTTACTGATAAATTAAAATCCATAATAGGTTTAAGAGCTGAAAAATTTATTCAAAAGTATACAGGGGAAAACAGTGGAGGTACAATAAAATATGAGGATCAAAAAGTAATTGATAAACTTGATATATTTCCTTCAACTAACTTTATTTTATCTCTGAAAGAAAACTCAAATCTAAGATTATCTTATTCAAAAACAACAGCTAGGCCATCTTTTAAAGAAGTTTCAATAGCTGAGATTTATGATCCTCTTTCAAACATGACTTTTAATGGAAATATTGAACTTAAACCAAGTTATATTGACAATATTGATATTAGATATGAGATTTTTGGAGAGGAAAATCAATTATTTGCAGTTAGTGGTTTTTATAAATCTTTCCAAAACCCAATCGAACTTACATACTACGAGTCTTCAACTGAAAACTTTCAACCAAAAAATTTAGGAAATGCAAAAGTATTTGGTTTAGAACTTGAGTTAAGAAGACAAATTAGTCAGTCAATTGGATTTAATATAAATGCATCGCTTATAGAGTCTAAACAAGAATTTGGTGAAAGCGAAAGGAACCTTAGAACTAAAGGTTTGAGAAATGGCGAAAAATTAAGCGATAATAGAAGTCTTCAGGGTCAATCCCCGTTTTTAATTAATTCAAGTATTGATTATAATGATAATAAGGGATTGAGGGCAGGGATGTATTTTAATGTACAAGGAAAAACTTTGGAAGTTGTTGGGACAGGGTTTGCTCCTGACGTTTATACACAGCCGTTTCAAAGTTTAAACTTAAATTTTTCGAAAACTTTTGGAGAAAAACAAAATAAAACAATTACACTAAAGATTGATAACATACTTAATAGCAGGAAAGAAAGTTTTTACGAATCTTTCAAGGCTAATAAAGAAATCTTTTCTTATAGAGAAGAAGGAACTACTTTCTCAATCGGATATAGTATTAAGCTTTAGAAACTAAGTTTTTATAATTAATTCAAAAGGAAGAAAAATTAATCATTATTTAATTGTACTTCAACTTCAATTTTAGGATTTTTTGATGTTACTAACTTTAAAATTGGTAATGCTTTATCATTATATTTAGGATTTACAATTATAAATGTAGCTTCTCTGACAATTTTTTTATTATCGTAAGCTAATTCCATAGCTGAAAATTTAGCACATAGTTCTCCATTATAAAAGACATCCGTCCCATCATATGATAAACCTTGGGTACTAACGTTTAATAGTGGGCTACAGCCGAAAGAGAGTAGTGTCAACAATAATATTGTTTTTTTCATTTTTTTTGATTTAAAACTACTTTTAATAATGCTATTTTATGTTAAGAAAATATTACCATAAAATCATCTTATTTTAACTTATTAAAAAGAAATATAATTATGAGAAAACAAATTTGACTATGATTTAAATAATTTTACTCAGTTGGATTGCCAATAATTAATAAAAAATAAAATTGTTAACATTAAGATAACAATTTAATAACATAACAATTTCTTAACATTAGAAAATATTTTTCGTCTTAATATTGCAGACATAAAATATAAGTAATGAAAAAAATATTACTAATTACACTATTAATTATCTCAGTTAAAGGATTTTCACAAGAAGATTCAGCTGGGAAACCAAATTTTAAAGTTTTTTGGAATTTCAATAATAATTTTACTGAAGATGTTTCTAAAAAAACTGCATTTGAATTAAAAAGAGTATACCTAGGTTATTCTTATAAATTTGATGACAAAATATCTGGAAAAATCACATATGATATAGGTACTAATTCAGGTGGTAGTGCTTATACTGCATACGTTAAGGTTGCACAACTAGATTGGAAAATGACCCCTAAAGTAAAAGTTAGTCTTGGGCTTATTGGGAACAAACAATTTAAAGGACAAGAAAATTTATGGGGCTACCGATACGTTTTCAAATCTTTTCAAGATGAATATAAATTTGGCGCAAGTGCTGATTTAGGTATAAATACTGAGTTCAAGTTAAGTCAAAAATTAATAATGAATGTGTTTTTTCTAAACGGAGAAGGATATAAAAATGTACAAGATAACGATGGTAATATTCGTCAAGGTATTAGTTTTTTCTACTCGCTTCCTAAAGGTTTTGAAACAAGATTATATTTTGACTCACATGCAATTGAAAATGCTAGTGCAATTACTAATACTTCATTATTTGTTGGACATAAAGGAGATGGTGGAAGATTTGGATTAGAATATAATAGTATTAGTAATGCCCGTAACTATAAATCTTCTGCTGAAGGATATGATAGAGATGGATTTTCAATATACGGCTCAAAAAAATTATCTAAAAATTATGAAATATTTGCTCGATATGATCAAATAAGCTCTAATACCCTTGATGGAGATTCTAATGCTTGGAATTATAATAACGATGGTAGTCTTTTAATGTTTGGAGCAGAATACAAAGCTGTAAAGGGCGTAAAATTGAATTTAAATTACAGACTATTTAATCACGACAATTCAGTAATAAATAATAAATCTATTCTGTCTTTAAATGCAGAATTTAAAATATAACATATGAACTTTCTTAACATTAATTTTACATCAAATCTAATTGATTTATCGTACTTTTCAAGTCAATTCAATACTGACATGGATATTTATTTAATAATGATTATTGCCCTTGCAATTCTAGCAATTGGAGACTTAGTTGTTGGGGTTAGTAATGATGCTGTTAACTTTTTAAACTCTGCACTTGGATCAAAAGCACTCTCGGTTAGAAATATAATGATACTTGCAAGTTTAGGGGTCGCTGTTGGAGCTGTCTTCTCTAGCGGAATGATGGAAGTAGCAAGAAAAGGAATTTTTAACCCTGACATGTTTTTCTTTTCAGAAATCATGATCATCTTCATGGCAGTGATGATTACTGACATCTTACTTCTAGATTTCTTTAATACTTTAGGAATGCCAACATCAACTACAGTATCAATTGTTTTTGAACTTTTAGGAGCTGCTGTTGCAGTATCATTAATCAAAATTTTTGCAAACGGTGGAGACGCTTCTTTGCTTGTTGATTATATCAATGTAACAAAAGCAACACAAATCATTGGAGGAATATTACTCTCTGTATTTGTTGCTTTTTCTGTAGGTGCAGTTGTTCAGTACGTCTCTAGATTCTTACTTTCATACAATTACGAACAAAAAGCAAATTGGGTCGGGTCTTTATTTGGAGGAGTAGCATTAACATCTATTACCTACTTTATATTAATGAAAGGGATTAAAGGTACAGCTTATGCAAAACAAAGTTTTGAGATACTAGATGGCTCAACTATAGCAAACTTTATGGAAACTCAAGTTGTTTTAATTGCAGTAAGTTTATTTATTTTATTATCACTCTTTTCATATATAATAATCTCCGTTTTTAAAATTAGTATTTATAAAATAATTATTGGTGTTGGTACGTTTTCACTTGCGTTAGCATTTGCTGGAAACGACCTTGTAAACTTTATTGGTGTTCCAATTGCAGCATGGCAATCTTACGAAGCGTGGAGTGTTTCTGGAATGCAAGCAACAGAATTTTCCATGGCTGTTTTATCTAAAAAAGTTCCAACCCCAACCCTACTTCTATTTTTAGCTGGAATGGTGATGGTAGTAACTTTATGGATTTCTTCTAAAGCCAAAAAAGTAACCAAGACGGAAATAGATTTAGCTAGACAACAAGACACTAAAGAAAGGTTTAATCCTAACTTTTTGTCCAGAGGACTTGTAAGAGCTTCAATGAATTTATCTAATGTATTTTCTAAAATTGTTCCAAACAATCTTCAAAAACATATAGATTCTCAGTTTGAAAAACCAGCAATTGAACTTTCTTCAAACAAATCTATTGAATTACCTGCTTTTGATATGATACGAGCAGCAGTAAACATGATGGTTGCAGCGATTTTAATTTCGATAGCTACATCTTTCAAATTACCTTTATCTACAACATATGTTACCTTCATGGTAGCTATGGGTACATCACTAGCTGATAGAGCATGGGGAAGTGAGAGTGCCGTATATAGAGTAGCTGGAGTTTTAAATGTAATTGGGGGATGGTTTTTTACTGCATTTATTGCGTTTGTTGGATGTGGAACTATTGCATTTTTGATAAACCTTGGAGGGCCAACTGCAATAGCTATTTTACTGTTCTTAGCATTACTATTACTAGCAAGAAACTACATTTCTCATAGAAAAGAAACTGCACAAATTAAAAATGAGGATGCTTTGAGTAAAGCAGAAAGCAGCTCAATCCAAGGAGTTATTTTAGAAAGCTCAAATAACGTTTCAAAAGCATCCAAGAAAATTAAAAAGGTTTTCGCAGCTTCAATTAGTGGATTAGCGACTCAGGATTTATCTGCTTTGAAAAAGAATAAAAAAGAGGTAAAGACTCTTGCTGATGAGATTGAAGATTTAAGAAATGATTTATTCTATTTTATTAAAAATCTGGATGAATCTACAATTAAAGGCGCTAGTAATTTTTACATAAATGTTCTTGGTTCTTTACAAGATATTTCTGAATCACTTCAATATATCTCGAAAGTTACATTCAAGCACATAAATAACAATCACAAAGCTTTAACTTTTAATCAAATAAGAGAATTAAAAGAAATTAGCCTAGAGCTTGAAACACTTTTTGAAAGAACTAAGTTTGCGTTTTCAAAAAATAATTTCAAAGAAATTTCAAGCATCCTTGATTCTAAACAAGAACTTCTAGACTCAGTTAGAGAAAAAATTAACAATCAAATTTCTAGAACTAAGTCTGAAGAATCAAGTCCAAAAAACACAACTCTTTACTTCAGTATTTTGACTGAATCAAAGGATCTTATAAAAGCGACAATGGCAATGTTAGAATTATACAACGATCAGTATGACTCAAGTATAGAACCGCCATTAAATGATGAATAAAAAGTGTTAATTATTATATTCAAAAAAAAAGCAATTCTAATGAATTGCTTTTTTTTTTAAATAATTTTATTGAGACTAGCCCTCACAACTAACACACTCTTTCTTTTGTTTGAATTTTTGAGCAGCATTCATACTATGCTGATAATACAATGATTTTAGTCCTAACTTCCAAGCTGTAATGTGTATCTTATTAATATCCTTAGTTGGCATGTCTGGATGTACAATAATATTAAGTGATTGACCTTGGTCAATATGGTTTTGTCTGTTGGCCGCCTGATATACAATCACTAACTGATCTATCTCAGAATATGTTTTGAATGTATCTTTTTCATTTTCTGATAAGAAGTCTAGGTGTTGGACAGAGCCATCTCTGTCTCTAATGTCTCTCCAAACCTCTGGTTTATCCATACCTTTTTCTTTTAAAAGTTTTTCTAAAAAAGGATTTTTAATTGTGGTTTTTATTTTTGCAATATCTTTTACATAGATATTTGACCATATTGGTTCAATACCTTGTGAAACTTGTCCTAGTATAAAGGCAGACGATGTAGTCGGAGCCACAGCATTTAAAGTTGCATTTCTTCTTCCATATCCTTTCAACAGTTCTGGTTCTCCAAACTTTTCAGCTAAATGTTGAGAAGCTTTATTAGACAGCTCTTTAATCTTTCTAAATACCTCGCTATTTAAATCGTACGATTCTTGACTATCAAAGGGCAACATTTTAGATTGTAAAAGAGAATGCCAGCCAAGAGTCCCCATTCCTAATGCTCTATTTTCTTTTGCAAAATTATAAGCCCTTTCCATAAACAAAAATGTTTGCTGATCTTCTCTATCATCTGAGTTTTTGTAAGACTCTAGTTTTTCTAAAAACTCTGTGATTATTGCATCTAAAAAATAAATCATTGTTTCAACAGCATCAGTATCTTTCCATTTATCATAGTGCAGTAAATTAATGCTTGACAATACGCAAACAAAAGACCAATTGTGGTTTGAAGGAAGCATAATTTCGGTACATAAATTACTTGCGTAAATTGGTAGCTTTTTGTCTTTATAGACATCAGGAGCACCATTGTTCGCATTATCTGTAAAGAAAATATAAGGATATCCCATTTCACCACGACTCTGCAGGACTTTAGCCCAAACTGTTCTTTTATCAACATCGCCGTCTATCATCTCTTGCATCCAGTCATTAGTTACCGTGACACCATGAGTTAGCTCTTGTATTGGATTACCCTCAGATCCTATTTCTAAGAATTCCATGATATCAGGGTGATCAATTGGTAAATAGGGAGAGAAACGCCCTCGTCTAACTGAACCCTGGCTTACAACATCTACCATAGATTCAAATAATCTCATAATATGAACAGCTCCTGAGGCTTCTCCGTTATCCTTTATCGCAGCACCTCTATGTCTAATTTTCCCAAAGTATCCAGATGTTCCACCACCCAGCTTAGACATCATACCAACCTCAGACTGACTATATAAAATATTTCCTATATCGTCGTCTACATGTGAACCAAAGCAACTTATTGGTAAACCACGCTTTTTACCAAAGTTTGACCAAACAGGCGATGCCAAAGAATAATACCCCTCAGACATGTAATAATAAAACTTTTCTGCATACCCTGGCATTTGAAGAATTTCCTCGGCTCTTTTTGCAATATTAGCTATACGTTCTTCAGCGCATACTCCTTCTCCAATATATCCAGCTGCAAGAAACTTTCTGCTATTTTCGTTAAGCCACTCAAATGGTTTTTCAGAACTCAAATTCATTCTTTTGTTTGAGTCTTCTCTTGCCTGAATTGTGTCCGTGGAGGAATTTACTTGTTTTTGTTCGTCTAATATTTTTGTCTCCATATTCTAAAAAAGATCATCATTGGTTATACTTTGGCTTCTTTTACTATAATTGATAGATCTTTTGACAAAAAAGTCACCATGTTTGGTTCCTATAATCTCATCATCAAACCATTCTGTTTCTAAAACTAAGTTTTGGTCTACTTCAAACACCTTTTCAATGCCAATGCTTTCCAATGAATTATTAAATCTATTTTTTAGAAATTCGTTAATTACTGCTTTTGGTAAAAAATCTAGTTCTCCATTTTCAAAAATCCAGTCTACAACATCTTGCTCTGCTTCGAAAGCTTCCTTGCATAAATTCTGAATATTTTGATGGTATTCTGATGTGAACCATTCAGGATGTTCTTTTTGCAAAATTTTGATTAAATCAATTCCAAAGTCACCGTGGATTTGTTCTTCTTTAGATGTTGCCTCTACCACATTTGAAATTCCTTTCAACATGTTTTTATGTTTGTTAAAGGCCATAATTATTAAGAACTGTGAGAACAATGAAACGTGTTCAATAAACAATGAAAATAAAAGGATAGCTTCAGCATACTCTTTATTATTATCACTTTTTGAATTTTTAAGTGCTGTTTCTAGATAACGCACTCTTTTCATTATACTTGGTTTCTTTTTAAGTTCTTTGAATTCTGAGTTTAGTCCTAGTATTTCTAACAAATGAGAATACGCATCAGCATGACGAACTTCACTTTCAGCAAATGTTGAACCTACTGAACCAATTTCAGGTTTGGGAATTCTGTGATAAAGGTCTCCCCAAAAAGACTTTACAGCAACTTCAATTTGAGATATTGCTAACATTGTGTTTTTTATTGCGCTTCTTTCAGAGTCAGACAAACGAGATTTAAAATCTTGAATATCGCTTGTGAAATTGAATTCCGAATGTATCCAATATGAGTGTCTAATAGCCGGAACATATTCATATAAATGAGGATATTCATATGGTTTTAAGTTTACTCGTTTTTCAAAAATATCAGACTCTCTTTTCTGACTTCTTTTATTTCTGTATAAAATGTAAGCTTTTGCAACATCTTTAAACTTACTTTCCATTAATTGTGTTTCAACAATATCCTGAACCTCTTCAATTGTAGGAATATATTCCTGGTGTTTATTTTTTCGTTCTAATAATTGAGTGTAAACGGATAAGGATACGTCTTGCGCATCTTGTCTTGTACCGACTTCAACTGCTACCATTGCTTTGTTAATAGCTTCTGTGATTTTACCTAAGTCAAAAGCTTTGATATCAAAATCTCTCTTAATTATTTGATCTATCTTCATTTGGTTCAATTTTTTTTATTCTCGTTTAATATAAAAATATCTATTTTATTTGTTCAGTTTTATGCGGCTACTTTATAAGTTCTTAACAAAATTTTCAACATAAAACTTTAATCATTATTTTGATGTTTTTCCTTTAAAAAAAACAGTATAAATTTTACTAAACTTTAGCGCTTAAAATTTAGGCAGTTAATTATTCAACAACAAATAACCTTATTTCAACACCCCCTCATTTACATCCGAACCAAAAAAACAGGGACAATATTTGATTTAAATATTGTTGTTTTTTTTTAAAATTGGTACAGCAGTAGACATCTTTATTAAGTTTAATTATAAAAACTAGTAAAATTTTTGGTTGTTGTTTAACACAAAGATTCTAAAATGTTTCGAAAAATAAAAGCAGTATTTATTCACAAACAAGCTTAGTTCTTAACAATTTTAAAATCATCATTTTTAATAGTAAAGAATGATTTACAAATATAATATATTGATTTTCAATAAGTTAAATAAATTTATGTATTTATTCGAAAATATGAGCACTATTGAGTTTTGTTTTTAGCTATTTTTTCAAGCTCCAAAAACCATTCGTTTCCAAATTTTTTTATTAGTGCTTCTTTAACAAATTCATAAACAGGTTTTTTGAGTTCGTTGCCCAAACTACAAGCATCAGAACAAATTGACCATTTATGATAATTTACTGCTGTAAATTCTGAATACTCTTTAACTCTAACTGGATATAGGTGACAAGAAATTGGCTTATTAAATTCTATTTCATTTTTTTTATATGCCTTTTCAATTCCACATGAAAGGGTGCCGTTTGATTCATAATGAACGTATACACATGCTTTTGAATCAACAAGTGGAGTTTCAATTTTACCATCTTTAAGGGTTACATACGCACCATTATTTTTTAATATTTTTTTAGCTCGTGGACTAATATATTTAGAAATTTTATCAAAATTTTTAGCAAGCAAATCGGCTTCTTGTTTTTGTAAAGGAGCACCTGCTATTCCTTCAACACAACAGGCTCCTTTACATTTTTCAATATTACAATGAAAATTATTTTCTACAATTTCCTCTGAAACTAAGGTTTTTCCGATCCTAAACATTCTATAAAATTAAGATAAATGTTAATTAGTTTTTTTTGAATATAAATATATATTTGCAAAAATTTTATGAATGTTTAATTTGAAAGAAATTTTTACTGCTGGAATGATTCTTTTTGCAGTTATTGATATTATTGGTAGTATCCCAATAATAATAGAACTGAAAAAAAAGGTTGGCTATATTCAATCAGAAAAAGCTTCAGCTTTCTCCGTAATATTAATGATTGCTTTTTTGTTTATTGGAGAAGAAATCTTAAATATTATCGGAATAGATGTAAACTCATTTGCCGTTGCTGGTGCCCTGGTTATATTTTTTATTTCACTAGAAATGGTTTTAGGCATATCAATCTATAAGAATGAAACACCTGAAACAGCATCAATTGTTCCAATTGCATTCCCTTTAATTGCCGGAGCTGGAACACTAACGACACTATTATCGCTGAGAGCAGAATTTCAACTCATAAATATTATTATTGCAATTATTGTAAACATACTTTTTGTTTATTTAGTGTTAAAATTTTCCGACAGAATTGAAAGAATTTTCGGAAAGTCTGGAATTGGAATAATTAGAAAAATTTTTGGCGTAATTTTAATGGCAATTGCTGTGAAATTATTTGCCAGTAACATTCAAGGTCTATTTTAATATGAAAAAAATCTATTTCTTTATAACACTAGCATTTGTATTATTAGTATTTAACATTACTAAAATAAACTATGATGATTTATTCTCTGAGGATAGTAAAATTGCACTGATTGGTGCATTAGCATGTAGCTGTACAATTTTACTAATGCTGATTTTATACGTTTCCAAAAAAATTAAGGATAAGCAAGATTAAATTTTAGGGATATGGACTATCTCAAGTCCTGCTTTTTTAAGGAAGTCTATTCCTGTTTTATCTTTATATTCAATATTATACACAACTCTTACAATACCTGATTGAAAAATTAACTTACTACAATCTTTGCAAGGAGATAATGTAACGTATAATGTCGCACCCTTACTGGATTGTGTTGATGCTGCTACTTTCATAATTGCGTTAGCTTCTGCATGAAGAACATACCATTTTGTACAATTATCTTCATCTTCACAAATATTTTCAAACCCAGTCGGAGTGCCATTGTATCCATCAGAAATTATCATTTTATCCTTTACTATTAATGCACCTACCTGTTTTCTTTTGCAATACGAAAGCTTTGCCCACTCTTGCGCCATTTTTAAATATGCAATATCATATTTTCTTTGCTTTGATTCTTTCATCTATATCATTTGATAAATTAAATTTAAAGATAATAGTATTATTAATGCTGAACATATTTTAACATAGTTGATCCTGTTAATAATTTTAAGTTTTATCAAAATAGTATTTACTATCAGTATTGCTAAAACAACAACAAGTTGTGAAAGCTCAACTCCAAACGCAAAACCAAACAATGGAATAATTTTAGTATCCAGAGAATCTGTTAAAATTTCAAAGTAATTTCCAAAACCAAAACCATGTATTAATCCAAATATTATAGAAAAAGTATATTCAAAGAACACGTTTGAATTTAGCTTTAAGTTCATAATATTATATACACATGTTAATATTATTGTAGCTGGAATTAAGAATTCAATAATTTGGGAATCAGGCTTTAAAATATCGAATGCGGATAAAAATAAAGAAAGTGTATGTCCTACAGTAAATGATGTAACAATCCAAAAAACATTTTTAAAATCTTTAAAACTGTATACAATTGTTAGGGCAGAAAGAAACAGCATATGGTCAATTGCATTCCAATCTAAAACATGAAACAATCCTAATTCCAAATAAAAAATCAAGTCATACATTCCTTAAATATAATTAAAAGCCTCTTTTAACTTTTATATTTTGATAAGCTTTTTGAATTTTTTGAAATTTATGTTGAGCAGCCTTTACATAAGCTTCACCCAAGTGCTGTACTTTATCAGGATGATGTTTTTTTGCCAATGATCTATATGATTTTTTTATCTCCTCATCTGAGGCTGATTTATCAACTTCTAAAATTTTATAATCATTGTCTACTTCTTTAATAAACATAGCCTTTATACTCAAAAAATCTGCATAAGAAAGCTTAAATAAATTAGAAAATTCTAGTAGTTTATTAATTTCTTGTTGACTGATACTTCCGTCAGCTTTAGCAATTCCAAAGAGAAAATGTATAACCTGAAGCTTACTCTCATAATTCAATCCAAGGTTAAACAAATTGGAAATTTTGTTTAGTGAAATTCCCTTGTTTTTAAAGTTTTGATTAAAAATTTTAAAAACCTCATTGGCTCTATTCTTGCCATATGCAGAAACAAAATACGATCTTACAAAATCAAGTTCTTTCTGTGAAACTTTCCCATCAGCCTTAATAACTAGTGAGGCTAATGCAAGAAGATTTATTTCAAAATCTTTATTTGAAATTTTTATAGATCTTGGAGAAAAAAAAGAGCCCAAGAAAAATCCAATAATAGCTCCAGGAAGTCTAAATAAAGTATATCCTAAAATAGCAAATAGCCATCTATTCATCCTAAAAATTTAATTCAAATTTACGAATGAATAATCAATATAATCAACATGTTTTGATGATTGTTTATTATATTTGCATGAATTAAATTCAATTATATGTATCCAGCCGAATTAGTTAAACCCATGAGAGAAGATTTGACTTCTGCAGGGTTTGTTGAATTAAAAGATTCCAACGAAGTGGCTAACAACGTCCCAAAAAGTGAAACTGCTGTTTTAATAGTAAATTCGGTTTGTGGGTGTGCTGCTGCAAACGCACGTCCAGGAGTTAAAGATTCATTAAAAAATGAAAAAAAACCAAAAAAACTTTTTACTGTTTTTGCTGGAGTTGACAAAGAAGCTACGGATGCTGCAAGAAACTTAATGATTCCTTTTCCACCTTCATCTCCATGCATAGCTCTATTTAAAAATGGTGAGTTAGTTCACATGCTGGAGCGACACCACATTGAAGGAAGATCATCTGAAATTATTAGTGAAAACTTAAAACAAGCTTACAATCAATATTGTTAATTCACGATTGGAAAGGTAATTGTAAAAGTTGTCCCTTTGTTTAATTTGGTATCAAAATCAATTTTTCCATTGTAAGACATTACTAAATTTTTAACCATTCCTAGGCCAAGTCCCATTCCGCCTGATTTTGTTGTGAAATTTGGTTCAAAAATATTGGAGATTAGCTCCTTAGGTATACCATGCCCATTGTCTTTAACCTTAATTTCTACAATGTCTATTTTTTTTATTATTGAAACTCTAAGTTTTGGAACTTTAACATTTTGACATGCATGTATTGAATTTTTGATAAGGTTTGTAATGATTCTTACAATTTGAGGTTTATCAATCTCAACAATTATTTTTTCTGAATCTGATTTGAATAAAATATTTTCCTCCTTAAAAATCTCTAAAGCTAATTTTATAGCTAAAACAATATTAGTTTTTTCTCCTTTTTGAATTGGCATTTCTGCAAAATTTGAAAAAGCTGAAGCAATTGAACTCATAGTATCAATTTGTTGAATTATAGTTTGAGTAAATTCTTGTACTTTACTATCATTGTTGTCTTCTTCTTTTTTAAAATTTCTCTCAAAACTTTGAACACTTAATTTCATTGGGGTTAGAGGATTTTTAATCTCATGGGCTACTTGTTTTGCCATCTGCCTCCACGCCTCTTCTTTGTTCGATTGGGACAATTCTTTAACATTTTTATCAAGCATTTCAACCATATTATTGTAGGATTCCACAAGACTATTAACCTCTTTACTTCTTGCAATAATTTTAATTTTTGAATTTGTCTTATCCAATCTAGTTTGTTTCATTTTTAAAGCAATTTCAGAAATAGCTTTAGTCATATATTGAGAAACAAAATATGAAATTATGATTGAAAGAACCAACAGGAAAAAATACACTTCACCAAGAATAATTAAGAAAGAATCTAGTTCATATGAATTCAAGTTATCGTCATCATAATACGGCAGATTCAATATCCATAATGCTTGGAAATTATCATCAATAATCAAAGAGTAGGAGGATCTGTATTGAATATTATCTCTCTTAGTAATTTCTATAATTTTTGAATCATCTTCACTTAAAATTTTTTCTAATAAATTTGAGTCTATTGAGTTGATTTCGTTTTTAGGTAATGTCGAATTAATCAATTTACCATCTAAATCATAGATACTAAATTTTACACTTTGGACATCTGAAACTTCATAAATTTTTTCGGATAAAATTGAATCAAATTCTTCAATGTCCAAATATTGTCTTGCTTCTTTTGAAAAATACGCAATACTTCTTTGAATTTGAGCCTCTTTTCTTTCAAGTCTTTTTGAATGATACTTGTCAGACTGTGTTTTGAATTGAGGAATTGTGATCAAGGAGATTAAAACAAAAGTGATCACAACAATGACGGTCATAGCTAAAAAAATTCTAGCTCCTAATGATAAATTTGATTTAATGTTTAATAACCTTTTCAAGTTCTAAATCTTTTATAAATTTTTATCAAAACCAATATTAATAAAATAAATAATAGTGATCCTACAGTAAAATTTAACCAATTAATATTGTTTTTTAAAACCACTAAAAAAACAATACTGACAAGAATTACACTGGTGACCTCATTCCAAATTCTCATAAAATCAGATGAATACTTTAGAACTCCCAATTTAAATTCTTTCACTATGTAATGGGTTTTTAAATGGTAGATAACTAGAATTAAAACAAAAAATAATTTTGCAATCATCCAATTTTCATAAATCCAAGCTGGGACTAAAATTAACATCCAAAAACCAAATATTAAAGCTAAAATTGATGAAGGCCAAGTGATTAAATACCATAGTCTTTCAATCATTACAATTAACTGATCAGTTAAGATTTTTTTTTCATCATTTTTCTTTTGGTGCGCTTCTATAAAATAAATAAATAGTCTAGGAACATAGAATAATCCTGCAAACCATGTAATTACAAAAATTATGTGCAGGGATTTTATGATGTTAAAATATTCCAAGTTAATTTATTTAATATTTGCCCACTCATCGATCCATCTTGATAAAGTCTTAACCCATTCTTTGTCATCATTCAAACATGGAACAACGTGAAACTCATGTCCACCTTTTTCAATAAACTCTTCTTTTGCTTCCATAGCAATTTCTTCAAGAGTTTCAAGACAATCTGAAACAAAAGCAGGAGTAACAATAGCCATTTTTTTTGTTCCAGTTTCAGCAAAATTTTCAACAACTTTATCGGTGTAAGGTTTTAGCCAGGGTTGTCCAGCTAATCTTGATTGAAATGAGCTGGAGTAAGTCCCTTCCTTTAGACCTAAGTAATCTGCCACCTGTTTTGTGGTCTCATAACATTGGTGCCTATAACAGTATTTGTGAGCTGGTGAACTAGTTTGACAACAACTTTGATCAATTTTACAATGAGATTTTGTTATGTCGGTTTTTCTTATGTGCCTTTCTGGAATTCCATGATAAGAAAAAAGTATGTGATCCCATTCTTTTCCAAATAAATGGTTTTGAATTGAGTTTGATAAAACTCTTATATAATCCTTGTGACTGTAGAAGGCAGGTAAATTTGTGAATTCAATTTCTGGGAAAAATTCGTTTTTTATTTGATCAGCCAAAACTAAAATCGTTTCAGTTGAGGCCATAGCGTGTTGAGGATATAATGGAATAAGCAGGATTTCCGATACACCTTTGTCCACTAATTCTTGTATTCCATTTTTTATTGATGGGTTGCCATATCTCATTGCAAGAGCAACTGGAACTGAGGTAATCTTTTGAATTTTTTCCAGTAATCTGTATGATAATACAATTAGTGGTGATCCCTCATCCCACCAAATTTTTTTATATGCTTTAGCAGATTTTTTAGGCCTAAAATTTAGAATAATTCCTTTAACTAAAAGAGTTCTCAACCAAAGAGGCTCATCAATAACCCTCTCGTCCATTAAAAATTCCTTCAGATATTTTTTTACGTCTTTCACATCAGTACTATCTGGTGAACCTAAATTTACAAGTAATGCTCCTTTCATTATTTAATTTATATTGACATTAGATATTTTTTTGGAGTAGTTCCAAATTTTTTTTTGAAGGCATTTATAAAATGAGTAGCTGTGCTATACCCAACTTTCAGTGCAACCTCATTAACATTATAACTTCCAGAAGACAGTAGTCTTTTAGAGGTTTGCATTTTATAGTCAAGTAAAAATGAATAAACTGATGAACCATAAACTTGTTTGAAACCCTGTTTAAGCTTCTTCAAACTAATATCAACTTCATTCGAAAGCTCTGTTAATGTTGGCGGTTCAATCATTCTAGAAATCATTATTTCCTTAGCTAATTTTATTTTCTTAATATTATTATCATCAGCTAAAAAAGGACATTGCTCAACGTCCATTTCCTTATCTTTACTAAAATATAAACTCATAAGTTCAAAAACTTTTCCTCTCAGATAAAGAGTGTACATTGTTGAGTCCATAGATTGCTGAAACATTTGATTTAAGACAATTGCAATCATTGGGCCAATTTTCTTTTCCTTGTATAATTTATTACCAACATTTTCATTGTTTAAAAATGAAATTTGATCTGCCTCGTTAGAAAACAAGCCATGAAATTTTTTTATTGAAATTAAAATTGATAGGACCTGACTTTCTTGCTTAAGTACCAAGTTTATAGGCAATTCTTTGTCTGGATTATATAATAAAATAGAATTTTCATGTTGTACACTAAAGATATATGCACCTTCGTTATACAGAAAATTAGCAAAACCTTTTAAGCAAAAATGAAATTGAATATAATCCTTACCAATATTATATTGATAGTTTAATTGAGAGCTACTTGTATTAGCACTCTTAAGCAAAATTAAACCGTCTTCCACTTTAAAACTTTCAAAAGTACCTTTTGCGATATTTTTTAAATTCATTTAAAATATTTTTTTAATTTAGAATTGTTCTAAATTACAAATATGTTATTTTCAATTCAACTCTGTAAAAGTATGAAATTAAATACTATTTTAACAGCACTTTTTATTAAAAAGCCTATTGCGTTATTTATAGACCTTTTAGAGTTATTTTTTAACTAAGTCTAATATTATTTTTACAGCTGTAAAAAAAGAATATTTGAAAGCACCTTTTTTTATTGTTATTGGTATTAGCTACAAAGATGCAGATACATCCACAAGAGGAAAGTTTAGCTTGAACCCCTCTACATCCAAAAAACTCATTCAACATTCATTACAAATGGGAATTGAGTCAATGATTGTTAATTCCACCTGTAATAGAGTTGAAATTTATTCATCGTGTAAGGATTCACAATTGATTATTGATCTACTATGTAAATTTTCATGCGGATCAATTGATGATTTTAAAAAATTTGGATATGTAATAAAAGGAGATAAAGCAGTTAAGCACATTTTTAAAGTCGGTACTGGACTTGACAGTCAAATTTTGGGTGATTTTGAAATTATTGCTCAACTAAACAACAGTTATTTAATGTCAAAAAAGTTAAAAGCTATTAATCCGGCTTTTAACAGGCTTTTCAATATGGTTAAACATGCCAGTAAAAGAATAAAAAATGAGACTAAACTCTCAACTGGAGCAACCTCTGTTTCATATGCTGCAGTAAGGTATATACTTGACAATGTAAATGATTTAAAATCAAAAAAAATCTTACTTTTTGGTGTTGGAAAAATTGGCAGGAATACTTGTGAAAACTTAGTCAAACACACTTCAAATAAGCATATAACTCTAATTAACAGATCTGAAGATAAAGCAAGGCTTGTAGCTGGTAAATTTGAAGTAAAAGTCGAAAACATCACTAATTTAAAAGAAGTGATTTTAAGTAGTAATATACTTATTGTAGCAACCTCTGGTGAAACTCCAACCGTAACAAAAGAAATGATACCAAAAAATAAGGAATTAATAATATTAGATCTTTCTGTTCCAAAAAATGTTGATGAAAATCTAGGTAAGTATTCAAATGTAGATTTATTAGACTTGGACTATCTATCTAAGGTCACAAATAATAATTTAGAGCAAAGAAAAAAATTCATTCCAGAAGCTCAAAAAATAATAGAGGAAATAGTAGAAGACTATTACCTATGGATAGAAACCAGAAAATTCGCACCAACCGTCAATGCTTTAAAAGTAAAGCTTAAAAAAATACAAGAAAATAAAATCAAACTTCTAAAGAAAAAAACATCCTCTTTTGATGACAATAATGTAAAAGAAGTATCTGAACATTTAATTCAAAAAATTACCAACCAAGTTGCAAATCATTTGAGAGACAGTGATGACTTTGAAGAAGAATTGGAATCAATAAAAACAATTTTTCAACTCAATCACGATGATTACTAAAATTAGAATAGGCACAAGAGATAGTGAGCTTGCAATATGGCAAGCAAACTATGCAAAAAAAAAACTTCTATCCTTAGGTATAAGTTGTCAAATAATTAAGTTAAAATCTGAAGGAGATCTAAATCAAATCACTCCTTTGTATGATTTTGGAGTTAGTGGAGTTTTTACTAAAATTCTTGATCAAGCTTTACTAAATAATAAAATTGATATAGCTGTTCATAGCTTAAAAGATGTACCTGTAAATCTTGCAAAAGGACTTGAAATCAATTGTGTTTTTGAAAGAGCT
Source organism: Flavobacteriales bacterium (assembly GCA_004214185.1). Classification (GTDB taxonomy): domain Bacteria; phylum Bacteroidota; class Bacteroidia; order Flavobacteriales; family Flavobacteriaceae; genus MAG-121220-bin8. Next base: position 19,866 of record SGZG01000022.1, read on the forward strand.
GATCCATACGATATTGTTATTCTTAAAAATGAAAATATTGATTTAAGTGATCCATTAACAATTGCTACGAGCAGTATCAGAAGAAAAACACAATGGTTGAATAAATACCCTAATCATAAAATAGTCCCATTAAGAGGAAATGTGGGAACGCGAATAAATAAATTAAATAAAAACAATTGGGATGGAGCAATTTTTGCAAAAGCTGGGCTTGATAGGCTTTCAATAAAACCAAAGAACTACTCTGTTTTAAATTGGATGATACCTTCAGCTGCTCAAGGTGCAGTTGCCATAGCATCAAAAAAAGATAATTTAGATTTAAATAAAATTTTAAATTCTATTTCTTGTAAAAAAACATTCCATTGTGTTCAACAAGAAAGAAATTT
>SGZG01000023.1 GCA_004214185.1 Flavobacteriales bacterium
TGATGATTTTTGAAATAATCCTATATTTGCTGGCTAATTTCGGGGTGTAGCGTAGCCCGGTTATCGCGCCGCGTTTGGGACGCGGAGGTCGCAGGTTCGAATCCTGCCACCCCGACAAAAAAACCTCTTCAATTGAAGAGGTTTTTTTTTAAAATATTTTTTAATTATTCTTCAACCCAGTCAAAAACTTTAGCATATTCAGTTGGGTCAAATGCATTGTAAATTTCAATTATTTTACCATCCTTCCATTGAAAATAAGCGTGCCCTTTTGCCGTAAGTTTTTCACCAGTTTTCTTGTTTGTTCCTACCCAAGTGTACCAGTAATTAGTGTAAATTGTTCCATTGTTATAGAACATGGTATTGACTCTTCTGTCAATATTATTAATACCATCATAAAAATTGTGACCAGCTGAAAATCCATCAAACATTTGTTCAACAGTCATTTGGTCATCGTTAACATTGATTACTGCATCTTCAGCAAACATATCCTTTACAGATTGTAAATCATTATTAGCGTAAGCATCAACAAATTGATTAAGTTTTTGATTTCTTTCATCTGTTGGTGAAATCACACCACCCCATTCAGAATTGTCAAAATTTACTGGAACATTATTACAGGCAGTAAAAGTTAAAACTAGCATTATTATTAAAGTTTTTTTCATAATTATAATTTTGATTATTTACTAAGATATAAATTATGATTATTAATTTGGCATAGAATTAGCTAGAAATAATTTATGTTTTATTTATTTAATTTTGTTTAGAAATGAACTGGAATTGTAAGCATACATGGAAAAAAGCTAGTACAAATACCTTGTGGTGTTTACTAGGTTGTTCTATTGGAGACTTTGGAACTATTTTTTATTTTCAAAATATTGAACATTCTTGGCCAATATGGGCAGTTATGACTCTTGCAATTATTAATGGTTTAATCTCAAGTATTGCACTTGAAACATTCATACTTTCAAAACAAATGGTATTAAAAGAAGCCTTTAAAGTTGCTATTGGTATGAGTTTCATAAGTATGATTGGTATGGAAGCTGCTATGAACATAACTGATGTTCTTTTGACAGGAGGTGCTTTACTTACGTGGTGGGCTATACCATTTATGTTACTAGCTGGATTCACAACACCTCTTCCATATAATTATTGGAGATTAAAAAAATACAACACTAGTTGTCATTAATGCTTAGATACGGGATGTGGCGCAGTTCGGTTAGCGCACACGGCTGGGGGCCGTGGGGTCGCAGGTTCAAATCCTGTCATCCCGACTTTTTATCTATATTTAAGAACATATTTTAATTTAATATTATGACAAAAAATATCTCTATTTATTTCACAATACTTATTATCATGTTTAATTTTTCATGTGGTCAAGAACCTAACGATAAAAATGAAATAATAGTAACGGAAGAATTAAATTATGAAATGGAGCTAGTATTTGAAAATAAGGGAATCATTTGGGGATTAGAGTTTCTTAATGACAATTCAATTTTAGCTACTGTAAAATCTGGATCGATCATACATTATAAAGATGGAGTAAAAAAAGAATTGAAAGGTGTCCCTGAAATTTATCTTAGAGGTCAAGGTGGTTTACTTGACATAGCAATACACCCAAATTTTGAAAAAAATAAGTTTATCTATTTGTCTTATGCTTCTGAGGGTATTGAAGGAAAAGGAGGAAATACAACCATTTCTAGAGCTATCCTAAACGGTGATACTTTGGAGGAACTTGAAGTTTTATATAAAGGTACACCTGATTCAAGAAAAGGTCAACACTTTGGTGGAAGGATGGAATTTGATAATGAAAATTATCTTTTTTTCTCAATTGGTGATAGAGGAAACAGAAATGTTAATCCTCAAGACATAACCATTGATGGAGGAAAAATATATAGAATAAAAGATGATGGAACAATCCCTAAGGACAATCCTTTTTACAATGATGGAAATGCAAAAAAAACTATATATTCCTATGGTCACAGAAATCCACAAGGAATGTTTAAACATCCTGAATCAGGAAAAATTTGGACTAATGAACACGGGCCAAGAGGAGGAGATGAAATCAATATTATTGAAAAAGGTAAAAATTATGGATGGCCAAAAATTACTTATGGAATCAACTACAGCGGAACTACAATAACAAAAAATAAAAGTCTTCCTAATATGGAACAACCCTTGTATTATTGGATTCCATCGATTGCACCAAGTTCATTTGAATATATTTCAAGTGAAATTTATCCTGATTGGAAAGGAAGTTTACTTGCTGGAGCATTAGTTTTTAAATATGTTGAAAGAATTGTTTTAGAAGATGATATTGTTGTCTCCAGATCAAAAATCGCTGAAAATTTAGGAAGACCAAGAGACATAAAACAAGGTCCTGATGGATACATCTATGTGTCAATCGAAAATAAGGGAGTTTATAAAATAATGCCAAATAAGTGAGATTTATAACTTTAACAATATTATTACTAGCAACTACAATATCTGCTCAGGATGAAACTTTATCAAACTCTATTGAAAGAGGCAAATTATTGTATGAAGATTTTTGCGTCAGATGCCATATGCCAGACGGTAAGGGACAAAAAGACATTATTCCACCTATTGCAAAGTCTGATTTCCTTTTCAAACATATGGAAGAAAGTATAAAAGCCTTGAAATTTGGAGGTATCGATGGTGAAATTATAGTTAATGGTGTTAAATATAATTCTAGAATGGAAAAAATGGGTCTTTACGATGATGAAATTGCAGATATAATGAATTATACTCTTAATAGCTGGGGAAACAAATATGATAAGATCATCAAAGAAGACTATGTAAAAAGTTTAAAAAAATAAGATGCCTATAATTGGAATTTGTGGAGGAACTGCTTCAGGAAAAAGTACAATTGCGAGAAATATTAAAAATTTATTTTCTGAAAAAGAGGCTGTTATAATTCTTTCAGATTCTTACTATAAAGACCACTCAAGTTTTGACTTTGATTCACGATCAAAAATAAATTTTGATCATCCAGATTCAATTGATTTTAAATTTCTAATTAAAAATTTAATAAAACTTAAGTCAAATAAAATTGTAAACGAGCCTATTTACTCGTACAAAACTCACAGGAGATTAAAAAAAACAAAAAAAACTTTTCCAAAACATTTCATAATACTTGAGGGATTACACATATTTTGTAATAAAGATTTAATTAAATTAATTGATTATGGGTTATTTTTAGATCTAGATTCGGAAATTAGATTTCAAAGAAGATTGGAAAGAGATATTAAAGAAAGAGGAAGAAAACCCGAAGAGGTTAATGAAAGATTTTTTAATATGTGTGAACCTATGTATGATAGATTTATATATCCATCCAGAATTAATGCAGATAAGATATTAGACATGAAAAGTGTTAAATTTAAAGAAATTAAAAAATTATTAAGTGAGTTTATTTAAATCCATTTACAAGAAATTTACCTCGAGTAAGTTTTTTAAAGTGTTTACTAACTTCTATATATTAATGAGTTTTATTTTTATTATCTGGATGATATTTCTTGATACTAATTCCTATTTAATTCACAATAGACTTAATAGTGAAATTGAACAATTAATTATAAAAAAAGAAAACCTAAAAAAAGAAATAGAAAAAGACATAAAATTTATTAATGATATGAAAGATCTTGATAAATATGAAGCTTTTGCAAGAGAAAACTTTTATATGAAAAAGAATGGTGAAGAAATATATATTATTGAATATAAAGATAGTCTTGAAAACTAGTTAACAAAATCCTTAATTACACCTGATTTTAGATTTTAAAAAATTGTATTTTTAAACAAATGTAATTTGATGAGTAAGATTATTGCAGTTTCAAATCAAAAAGGGGGTGTTGGAAAAACTACAACTGCTCTAAATCTATCAGCATGTCTTGGAATTTTAGAAAAAAAAGTTCTTTTAATTGATTTGGATCCTCAGGCCAATGCAACTTCCGGAATTGGTTTAAATCCTAAAGAAATTAAAAACTCTTCATACCAACTACTTGAACATAGTGTGGATGCTGATAAAATTATTTTAAAAACTTCTACCCCAAACCTTGATTTAATTCCTTCCAGTATTGATCTTGTAGCTATTGAAATAGAACTTGTAAATCATACAAATAGAGAATTTATGCTCAAAGAAGCTATAAAATCCATTAAAAGTAATTATGAATTCATAATTATAGATTGTGCTCCATCTCTTGGTTTAATAACTTTGAATGCATTAACCGCTGCAAATTCTTTAATTATTCCTATTCAATGTGAGTACTTTGCATTAGAGGGATTAGGAAAGCTCCTTAATACAGTTAAAAGTATACAAAAAGTTCACAATCCTGAACTAAACATTGAGGGATTGCTATTGACTATGTATGATTCTAGACTTAGACTTTCAAATCAGGTTGTTGATGAAGTAAGAAAACATTTTCAAAATATGGTTTTCAAAACAATTATTCAAAGAAATGTCACACTTGGAGAGGCTCCTAGTCATGGAAAAAATATTATTGATTACGATTCAACCAGTAAAGGAGCAAAAAACTATTTAAAATTAGCTCATGAAATAATTAATAAAAACACTTAAATGGCTAAAGCATACAAAAAACAATCTCTTGGCAGGGGTTTATCTTCAATTCTTGAAGACCCCAACACTGATATCAATTCCATTAAAGACACAAATGCAGATAAATTAATTGGAAATATTATAGATCTTCCTGTTGATCAAATTCAAGCTAATCCTTTTCAACCAAGATCGAATTTTGAAGAAGAAAGTATTCAAGAATTGGCTGAATCAATTAATGAATTAGGAATTATTCAGCCGATTACTGTTCGTAAAAAAGGCTTTAAATCTTATGAACTAATTTCTGGAGAAAGGAGATATAGAGCCGTATCTAACCTGAATATCAAATCAATACCAGCATATGTAAGAATTGCCAATGATCAACAATCGCTTGAAATGGCACTTGTTGAAAACATACAAAGACAAAACTTGGATCCAATTGAAATTGCACTGTGTTATCAAAGGTTAATTGATGAAGTAATGCTTACACAAGACCAAATGAGCAAAAGAGTAGGAAAAAAAAGATCTACAATTTCTAATTACTTAAGACTTTTAAAGTTAGATCCTATAGTTCAAACTGGAATAAGGGATGGTTTTGTTACTATGGGGCATGGTAGAGCACTTGTTTCAGTTGAAGATAAAGAACTACAATTAGAATATTATAAAAAAATATTAACTGAATCACTCTCAGTAAGAGCAACAGAAACTTTAATAAATAAAAAAAACCAAGAACATGATTCAACAGTAATTAAAGAAATACCAAAAAATATTCTAAAGGATAAAATTAGAATTAGTAAAAATTTGAATCTTAATGTTAAAATATCTCTAAAATCTCATAATAAAGGTTCTATTTCAATTTCATTTAATAATATTGAGGATTATAAAAAAATAATAAAGAAACTTTCGAGTGAAAAATAAAGTTACATTATTATCGTTATTTTTTTTAGTTTATTTTACATCATATTCTCAAGAAAATGAACTCAAATTTGATGAATTAGATCCTACAGCACCATCAAAAGCTGCATTTTATTCAGCAGTACTTCCAGGTCTTGGTCAGGGATTTAACAAAAAATATTGGAAAATTCCAATTGTTTATGCTGCAATTGGATCGTCAGCATACTTGTATGATTTTAATAATAAAAAATATTGGGATTACAGAAATGCATATAAAAGTAGAAAAGCAGGTTACAAAAACGATCCTTATCAAAATTTAATATTAGATGATGATAGATTACTTGATGGAGCTGATTTTCATAAAAAAAATAGAGATTTGTCAATGGTTTTCATTGTTGGATTCTACATCTTAAATATTTTGGATGCTAATATAGATGCTCATCTAAAACAATATAATGTAAATGAATCACTAACAATTAAACCCTACATTAACAATGATATTGAATTTTATGAACAATCAATTGGAATATCATTAAATTTGAATTTTTAAAATGAAAATAGCTTTATTAGGTTACGGTAAAATGGGTAAAGAAATTGAAAAAATTTCTATTGAGAGAGGACATACTATTTCTTTAATAAAAGACAAGAATGATGTTATAAAATCTATAGATAATACAGATGTAGCAATTAATTTTAGTACCCCAGATTCTGCTATTGAAAATATAAAACTTGCTTTAAATTCTTCAGTTCCTATTATTTGTGGTACAACAGGTTGGCTTGAGGATTATGATAAAATTTTAGACTTTTCAAAGCAAACCAAAACCTCTTTTTTGTATTCTTCAAACTACAGCTTAGGTGTTAATTTATTTTTCGATTTAAATAAAAAGTTAACAAAACTAATTTCTAAACATAATGACTATAAATTAAAAATTAGTGAAACACATCATACTGAGAAATTGGATAAACCAAGTGGAACTGCCATAACTATTGCAGAAGACATAATCAATAATTCAAAATATAAAAATTGGTCTTTTAAAAAAAATAGTATTTCAGAAATAGAAATGGAATCTATTAGGGAAACGAATGTTCCTGGAACTCACATAGTGACTTACAAGTCTGATATCGACTCAATAGAACTAAAGCATGTCGCACATAATAGAAAAGGTTTTGCTCTCGGAGCCGTTGTTGCAGCTGAATGGATCATTGACAAAAAAGGTGTATTCACTATGTCAGATGTTATCAAAGATCCTAACCTAAATTTTTAAATATGACAATTTTTGAGTGGTTAATTTTCTTTTTTGTTATCCAATTTGTACATGGCTTTGGAACTTGGAAACTCTACAAATCTTCAGGATTTAATCCTTCTTTTGCATTTATTCCTATTTACAATGCCATAATACTTATGAAAATAATTAGAAGACCTGTGTGGTGGGTAATTTTACTTTTTATACCCATTATTAATCTACTAATATTTCCTGTTGTATGGGTTGAAATCGCCAGAAGTTTCGGAAAAAATTCTACAATTGACACATTGATGACAATCTTAACTTTAGGGTTGTTTTTATATTCAATAAATTATTCATCGAATATCAATTATGTAAAAGACAGAAGTCTAAATCCCAAAACAGCTTTTGGTGAATGGATCAGTTCAATAATATTTGCAATTGTATTGGCTACTTTTGTTCACACCTATTTTATTCAACCCTACATCATTCCTACAGGTTCTCTAGAAAAATCTTTACTGGTTGGTGATTTTTTGTTTGTTAGTAAATTTCATTATGGAGCAAGAGCACCTCAAACTGCTGTTTCTTTTCCTATGGTTCATGACACAATAGTAGGAACTGGAATAAGATCATATTTAAACAAGCCCCAAATACCATATTTTAGATTACCTGGGTTTCAAAAAATAAAAAGAAATGAGATAGTAACATTCAATTGGCCTGCAGATACGGTAAGAAAATTTTTTGTGAGAGAAAAGGGAGTAAAAAAACCTATTGATAAAAAATCAAATTATGTGAAAAGATGTGTAGGTATTCCGTCTGACACACTAGAAATTATTAATGGTAAAATTTACATTAATAATGAAAAAAGTAAAATGCCTTTTAGGGCAAAACCTGTTTTTAACTATACAGCTTACAATAGTAAAGGGGTTTCAAACTCGAATCTAATAAAATTAGGAATTGACAATATTCAAAGAAAATTTAAAATTGAACAAATAACCCAATATAAATTTGAAGCAATTAGGCCTTATCTTCTAAATATTTTAGATAATAATCCAGACAATTACATTGTTGTTACAAAATCTGATGGAATCCCTTATGAAGTTAGACTCAGAGCAAGAATATCTATGGTTGAATTAACAGATATTAAAAAAGATTTATTTTTAACTGATAAGGAAGCTGAATTAATAAATAGCTCTAACATTACTGACAGTTTAGTCAGGAAATTCAGAACCACGAAATCTTATAATACTTCTTTTTTTCCTAATGACATTAAATTCAATTGGAATGAAGATAATTTTGGACCAATAATAATTCCTTCAAAAAATCAAACGATTAATTTATCTAAAGAAAATTTACCTCTTTACAAAAAAGCTATTAGAGATTATGAGAGAAATTCTCTTGAATTAGATAAACAGGGAAATATAATTATTAATAATAAAATCACAAATCAATATACTTTTAAACAAGATTATTACTGGATGATGGGCGATAACAGATACAGATCAGAGGATAGCCGAAGCTGGGGTTTCGTTCCTGAAGATCACATTGTCGGTAAACCCGTTTTTATATGGTTTAGTATTGATGGAATTAATGATGGTTTCAAAAATTGGAAAGTTAGATGGGATAGAGTATTCACAACTGTAAATTTAGATGGAGAACCTAAATCATATAAATGGTATTTTCTAGTTGGTGTTTTAATTGTTTTAATTTATTCTGAAATTAAAAAAAGAATTAAAAAACAATAAATTTTGAAACCAAAAGAGAAAGTTTTAATACCACCATATTTTGGAAGTATAACGATTTGGAAAGAGATTTTAGATTCCAAAGTAACTTGGGACATTCATAAAAACTATATCAAACAAACATATAGAAATAGAACATATATACATTCTGCAAATGGTCTTCAAAATTTAACTGTTCCAATTAAACATTCTTTTGAAAAGTTTTCAATGCAAAGTGCTATAATTGATAATAGTTCAAGTTGGAGACAAAATCATTGGAAATCAATTAAAACCGCTTATAATTCAGCTCCTTTTTTTGAATTTTATGAAGACTCTTTGAAGAAACTGTTTGATACTAAATTCACAAATTTATTAGATTTAAATATGTCTACAATTAAATTGATTTCTAAATGGCTTGAAATCGAAATAATCCATGATTTTTCAAAAATTTATAATAAAAGTTGTTGTTCAAAAATTGATCTAAGAGGGTTAATCAATTACAAAAATAAAACTGAAATAGAATTTAAAAAATATAACCAAGTTTTCATTGCCAAAAATGGTTTCTTAAAAGATTTAAGTATACTTGATTTAATTTTTAATGTTGGTCCAAACAGCGAAAGTATTTTAAAATAAAAAAGCAGGCCGTAAGCCGGATTCTGTCGTGTCTTATCATTTATCTAGACAAAATATTACTATTTTGCTCTAACCGCCTACCCCCCAACATCGAACGAGCAGCTCTCAAACGTTGGTCTACGTGGCGTTTCACCTTATAGAGTTTACATGATTTCACTACAGCCAAACTGTACATTCTTTCTGTTGCACTTGTCCTCTAATAAATTAGTGACGGGTGTTACCCGCTATAATGCTCTTTGGTGTCCGGACTTTCCTCTTTCAAAAATAAAAGCGATAAGAAGGCCTGCTCTAGCAAAAATAAATTAAAAATATGTTGATAAAAAAAATTATTAAATATTTAAATTAATTAAAATCAATGGTCTATTTTTATATTTGTAATTCATGGAAAACTTTATAGTTTCAGCACTAAAATATAGACCAGATAGTTTTGAAAGTGTTGTTGGTCAGAACTCGATCACTAAAACTTTAGAAAACGCTATTTTACAAAATAAAATACCTCAAGCCATGCTATTTTGTGGTCCAAGAGGCGTTGGAAAAACTACTTGTGCTAGAATTCTAGCAAAACAAATTAATAATGAAAATGAATCATCAGACTTCTCTTATAATATCTTTGAACTTGATGCTGCCTCAAACAATGGAGTTGATGACATAAGAAATCTAATAGATCAAGTTAGAATTCCTCCTCAAACTGGAAATTATAAAGTGTACATAATTGACGAAGTACACATGCTTTCAGGTCAAGCATTTAATGCTTTCCTTAAAACATTAGAAGAGCCTCCCAAGTATGCAATTTTTATTTTAGCTACAACTGAAAAGCACAAAGTAATACCTACAATTTTGTCCCGTTGTCAAATATATGATTTTAAAAAAATAGAAATTTCAGATATTAAAAAACACTTAGAATTAATTGCAAAAAAAGAAAATATAACTCACGATGATGATTCACTTTTTTTAATTGCAAATAAATCTGATGGAGCATTAAGAGATGCTTTATCAATTTTTGATAGATTGGTTAATTTTACTAACGGCAACATTACCAAAGATTTAGTATACAAAAATTTAAATATTTTAGACCATGATGTTTATTTTAGAGCTACTGAGCTTATTTTAAACAATGATATAACTAACTCACTCCTCTTATTTAACGAAATAAACAACCAAGGTTTCAGTGGTCAACATTTTATTGATGGATTATGTTTACACTTTAGAGATCTTTTAGTATCAAAATCTTCTGAAACCCACATGCTTATAGATCAAAATATTAATCTAAAAAAAAGATATTTAGACCAATCTAAACTAATTGATTTAGATTTTATTTTAAGTTCAATAAACCTCATAGAGGAATGTAGTTTCAAATACAAAAACAGCAAAAATCAAAGACTTCTAACTGAAATATGCTTAATGAAACTTTGTTCAATTAAAAATATTGAATTAAAAAAAAAAGTCAAAATTCTAAGTAAATCTGAAATAATTAAATCAAATACTAAAACTTCATTTGATTTAAAAAATAATTTTGAAAAGAACACAGTTGAAGATAAAGAAACTTTAATTGAAAATAATGTTAATAAGAATGAAAAAAATATAGAAAAAGTAGTTTCAGGTTTATCTATATCGTCACTCAAAGCAAAAAAGAAAATTAATACCCTAAAAAATGAAAAATCAAAGAATTCTATATATAATGAATTTGAATTTGATAATGATCAACTCCAAAAATCTTGGATAAAGTTTCAAAAGAAGATTAATAAGGAGGGACGAAAAAATCTAGCCAGTATACTTTCAATCAATAAACCTGAAATAATAAAGGATAATTTAATTGGTTATACTCTTACAAATAATACCAATAAATTAGAGTTGGAAAAAAACAGGGTTGATTTACTCAATTTTTTAAAAAAAGACTTGAAAAATGACAAAATTTTACTGGAGATTAGAGTAAATAAACTAAAAGAAAAAAGTTTTGTCTATACACCATCTGAAAAATATGATAAATTGAAAAAATTGAACCCTAACATTGAGATATTAAGAAAAGAATTTAAACTTAATTTATGATTTTTTTAATAGTTCATGCACCATTGCATCAGCTAAACCTATTTTAGGTACTAAAATTTCCTTTGAATTTAGTTTATCCATTACGAATTGATAAATTTTACCTGCAGGTACAATGACATCAATTCTATCTGGGTTTAACTTAAGTTTTATTGTTTTTTCAAAGTCAGTCATCTTATCCAACTTATTTATTGATATATCTAATAAACTTTTTTTTAGAGGAACTCCAATGTTATTTCCAGATATTTTAAAAATTTTATTAATATTTCCACCAAGACCTACTAGTTTAATATCTTTTTGAGAACCTAAATTATCATATATCCATTCTTCTAATTTTTTCCATGTAAAACTTTTTACCATATTATTAATTAACCTAACCCCACCGATTTTAAAAGACCTAGATGAAATGATTTTATTATTTTTAAATAGTGTTAGTTCTGTACTTCCACCCCCAACGTCTAAAAAACAATATGTATTCTCATTCGAAAAAAATTTATTGTTGTTTGTAATTATTTTAGCTTCCTTCGATCCACTAATAATTTCTACATTTAAACCAATCTTATTTGATACCTCGTTTACAATAAGCTCACCATTCGATGAACTTCTAAGTGCTGATGTTGCATAGGCTAGATATTTCTCAACATTATGAACTTTCATGATCAATTGAAATGATTTCAATGAATCAAATAATCTTGTAATATTTGTTTTAGAAATTTTTCCATTTTTAAACGCATCTTGACCTAATCTTACAGGAAGTCTTATTAAAGAATTTTTGGTAGTAAAAAACTTAGAATCTCTTTTATATACATTAGATATTAGTAATCTTATAGCGTTTGAACCAATATCAATGGTGGCAAATTTTTTATTTTTTTTCAATTTTATTTAAATAGTAATCATACATCATTATCTGTGATCTATGTTTTTTATTAGATTTAGTTTTACTAGATTTATTATTTGAATTAACAAGCGTTGATTTTACATTGTCTTTCCAATAGATTTCGAATATTTGATTTATTTCATCTTTTAAATCATCCTGAAATATTGGGCACGTAACCTCCACCCTATTATCTAAATTTCTGGTCATCCAATCAGCTGAAGAAATGAAAACTTTATTATTATTGTTATTATTAAAAATCATAAATCTGGTATGTTCCAAAAACCTGTCTACAATACTAATAACTTCAATATTTTCACTCATATTTTTAATTCCAGGAACCAAACAACAAATACCTCTTATTATCATTTGAATTTTAACACCATTTCTACTAGCCTCATATAATGATTTTATAATACTATGACTTGTAAGATTGTTAATCTTTACTTTAATCCATGCTGAATTACCTTTTTTTGCATTTGTTATTTCATTTTTGATTAGTTTTTTTAATCTGGATTCAGTGTTAATTGGAGAAACAAATAGATTTTTAAAATTATACTTTTTATAATTAGCAGTAAAAAATCTAAAAACATCTGAAACTTCATCCAAAATCTTATCATTTGATGTGAATAGAGTTAAGTCAGTATAAATTTTTGCAGTTGATTCGTTAAAATTTCCTGTACTAATAAATCCATATTTCTTAATTATTCCATTCTCTAGTCTTTCAATTAAGCATATTTTACTATGAACTTTTAAATTTGGAGATCCATAAATTAATTTAACTCCATTAGACTGCATTTCCTTTGCATATTTAATATTTGCTGACTCATCAAATCTGGCTTGAAGTTCGATTTGAACTTTAACATTTTTACCATTTCTAGCAGCATTTATGAGTGCACTAGCAATTTTTGAGAGCTTGGATAATCTGTATATAGTAATTGAAATACTTTTAACCTTAGGGTCTATTGATGATTTCATCAATAAACTAATTATATAAGAGAATTTATTATAAGGTGTATGAATGAGAAAATCTCTATTTTTTAATTTTTCAAATGTATTATCACTGTGACTAAAATCAGGAATATTAAGTGGACTAAATGATTTATATATAAGATTTGTCTTAATATCTGGAAAAGCCATATAATCTCTTCTATTATGATACTTTCTACTAGCAATAACACTGTCTGTTTCAGTATTTACACCCATTTTTTTAGTTAAAAAATTTAAGGTGTCTTTATTAATATTTTGATCATAAACAAACCTAACTGGGTCAGCAGTTGATCTTTCTTTAACACTTTGAGCTATTTTTTCTAAAAAACTTTTTGATATATCATCATCAAAATCTAATTCAGCATCACGACTAGTCTTAACCATATTGGCTTCAATCTTGACTGGATTAAAAATTTTGAAAATATCTTTTAAATGAAGTCTTATTATATCATCAATAATAATTATTTGATTTTTGAATTTTTTACATGGCAATTGCACAAATCTGTTTAATGTCTTTGGAATTCTTATAATGGCATTTTGAATTTCATTATTTTCTAATTCCATTCTAACAATCAAAAAAGATAGGTTGTCTTTAAACTTTGGAAATTTTTTTTTTGAATTTAAAATAATGACATCAATTGACGGGCTTATATATTCAAAAAAATATTCACTTATAAAAGTCTTATGATTTGATTCTACAGAATTTTCATCTATGAAAAATATATTTTCATTCTCTAAAAGTTCAATAATAGAATCTAATACTTTAAAGCTTTTGTCCTGTAGTGTTTTTGATTTTAATGTAATTTCATTGAGTAATTCTTTTGCTGTTCTATCTTTAAAAATTCTCTTACCAGAATTTGAACTAACGGCAATTCTTTTAACAGTTGCATATCTAACTCTAAAAAACTCATCTAAATTATTTGAAAAAATCCCTAAAAATCTTATTCTTTCAATTAATGGAACACTAGGGTCATCTGCCTCGGCTAAAACTCTTTCGTTGAACTCAAGCCAACTTAATTCTCTATTAACAAAAATATTTTTTTGAGATTTCATTTAAAATTCTTTGGAAAATAATATTTACATTCTCCTTTTTCTATTTCTTTCCATAAAGATACATCAAATTCAAAAATTGTAATTCCACAAGTTGGAACATCAATATTTGAATAATTTGAAAAGTGGTTCAATAGATTCGAACATGTATTATTATGAGAAAAAATTAGTACTGAATTGAAATCTTTGTTAATATTTTTTATAAGATTCAAAGTATTTGTTCCTTCAAAATCATAAAGAAGTGACTTTGTTATTAACTTTAAGTCTTTATTTAAATCTAAATTTTTTAGAAAACTGTTTCCTGTATCTAGTGCTCTTTTAGCAGGGCTAGAAAAACAAATATCAAATTTAACTTTGAGGTTTCTTAAAATTTCTGACATAATAAAAATATCATTATAACCTCTGTTGGAAAGAGGTCGGTTTATATCACTAACATTATACTTCCAAGAAGATTTTGCATGTCTAATTAAAATTAATCTTTTCACGGAGACAGTCTTTTTTGATCCCAGTTAGTTTTTGATTTTGAAAAAATTATTCTGTCATGCAAACGACTATCTCTTCCTTGCCAAAATTCAAATAATTCTGGCTTTAGAATATAACCTCCCCAATTGCTTGGTCTATTTAAATTATTATTACTAATGTTGAATTTACTTAACTTTTCTTCCAGGAATTTTCTAGAGGGTATAATTTCACTTTGATTGGAAATAATTGCTCCTAATTGACTTGATTTAGGTCTTGAATTAAAATATTTGTCAGATTCAATTGCACTGATTTTACTTACTTTTCCGTTTATTATAACTTGTCTCTCCATGGATGGCCAGTAAAATGAAATACAAACATTGGGATTGTTATCAATATGCTTGCCTTTTCTGCTGTCATAATTAGAGTAAAAAACGAAGCCATTTTTTGAAAATTGTTTAAGAAGGACAACCCTTGTAGTTGGCACATTCTTATCATTTACTGTTGATAAAGACATTGCATTGTTTTCTCTTTCATTACCAAACTTTTCTAAATCTTCAAACCAATTATCAAATAAATCAAATGGATCTGTGGGTAAGTTCTTCTCAATAAGTTCACCTTTAAGGTATTTATTTCTATAGTTACTTAAATCTTTAGACATACATTAAAATTAATAATTAAATAGTGAAAATCTTATTTTCTATTGCTAAATCAACATTTGGAAAAATAGATTTAGATTCTTTAATAAATAAATCTAAATCTTTGTATCTAGTCGAGAAATGTCCAAGTATTAATTTTTTAACATTAGATTTTTTCGCAATTAATGCAGCTTGTTCAGCTGTTGAATGAAATGTTTTTTTTGCAAAATTTTCGTGTTTTTTCAAAAAAGTAGATTCATGATATAACAAGTCACAGCCCTTAGTTTGTTCTATGATTTTTTCATTAAAAAGAGTATCACCACAATAGGCATAAGTTAGATCAGGATTTAAAGGTTCAACTAGCTTAATATTTTTAATAATAGAACCATCAGTTTTTATTCCATCTTTTCCTAATTTAATTCCTGCAAATTGTGTTTTATCAATCCCATAACTTTGAGCTTTGTCAACCATTAATTTGTGAACAGATGTTTTTTTTCTAAATAAAAAACCATTTGTGTAAATTCCGTGATAAAGAGGAATTGTGGTTATTGAAATATCATTTTTATCGTAAATAATCTCAGATTTAGGATTTTTGAGTTCAGTAAAGTTTAATTTATAGTTTGTCCAAGTATTACCAATTTTTAATAGTGATACAATAATTTTTTTAATTCCCTTTGGACCATAAATATTTAGAGGCTTTTCCCTGCCTAGTAAATTAAAAGTTAAAATTAAACCTGGTAATCCAAAAAAATGATCTCCATGCAAATGAGATATTAAGATATCTTCAATAGAATTAAATTTAATTTTATTTTTTCTTAATTGTATTTGAGCTCCTTCACCACAATCTATTAGAAAGGATTTTCCATTTATTTGTAAAATCTGAGATGTTGTAAAACGATTAAGTGTTGGATAAGCTGAGCAACTTCCTAAAATTGTTAGCTTCATCATGATAGTAAATCTCTTTCAATTTCTTCAAGTTCTATTATATCATATGCCTCCGAAAGAGTGGGTACAACATTAACCTGTTTGTCAATTAAATGAGAACTTACAACAACCAATGACTTTTTATTTTTTTTTAAAAGATCTAACAAGTTGTAAATTTTGGTTAAAAAACTTATGTCATTTAAATTATCTAGGTTTATTATGATATTAAAATTAAAATCATTAACCAATAATTTTTCTAAAAGTTGATTTAATTCACTACTAGTTTTAGGATTAAAGTATTTTATGGAGTCCATATTTTATTTAAGCTTAGAAGCTAACAAATACATTACAGCCATTCTTATAGCTACACCGTTTTCAACTTGATCCAAAATAATAGCTTGTTCTGAATCAGCAACTTCACTGGTTATTTCAACTCCTCTGTTAATTGGACCGGGGTGCATAACAATAATTTCTTTTTCTAGTGAATCTAAAATATTTTTGGTTAAACCATATTGCTGAACGTATTCTCTTATTGATGGAAAGTAAGTTTCTGACATTCTTTCGTTTTGTATCCTAAGCATATTAACAGCATCTGTATCATTCAAAGCTTTTTTAAAATTAGTTTCAACTTTAACATCTAATGAAGAAATATCATTTGGAATTAATGATTTAGGCCCACACACAGTAATATTTGCACCCAATTTTTGGTAGGCAAAAATATTTGATAAAGCTACTCTTGAATGCATAATATCACCGACAATCAAAACATTCTTATTTTTTAAGTCACCAATCTTTTCTTGTAAGGAGTAAGCATCTAATAATGCTTGGGTTGGATGCTCATGAGTTCCATCTCCAGCATTTATAATACATGAATCCACATTTTTTGATAAAAAAACACTAGCTCCTGGACTAGGATGACGCATAACTATCATATCAACTTTCATAGATAAAATATTATTAACAGTATCTATTAAAGTTTCTCCTTTAGAAATTGAAGATCCTGAAGATGAAAAATTGACGACATCAGCAGAAAGTCTTTTTTGTGCTAATTCAAATGAAAGCTTTGTTCTGGTACTATTCTCAAAAAATAAATTAGCTATAGTCACATCTCTTAATGATGGAACTTTTTTTATTTTTCTGTTTATAACTTCTTTAAAGTTATCAGCAGTTTTAAAAATTAATTTTAAATCATCAGTATTTAAATACTTTATACCTAATAAATTATTTACACTTAATTCACTCATTATTACTAGTTAAATAAACAGAATCATTATTTTCCTCCCAATTAACAACCACTTTCTCATTTAATCTAGAATCAACCTGAAGACCGCAATAATCTGGTTGGATAGGTAATTCTCTAGAAAATCTTCTATCGATTAATGTAAGTAATTTTACTGCTTTTGGACGTCCAAAAGATTGTATTGCATTTAATGCAGCTCTTATACTTCTTCCAGTAAACAATACATCATCAACTAATACAACTATTTTATTTTCAATAGAAAATTCTAAACTTGTTGAACTTGCCTTCAAAACTTTCTCTGTTCTTCTAAAATCATCTCTAAAAAAAGTGATATCTAAAAAACCTAATTTTAAACTATTCTGTGGATCAAAACTATCAATAAGTTTACTAATTTTTTTTGATAAGTAAGCTCCTCTTGGTTGAATTCCGATTAAAACTGTTTCTTCAAATGAATTATGATCTTCTATTAACTGAAAAGATAATCTATTGAGTATAGTTTCTATTTCATTAGATCCTAGAATTTTCTTTGGCTTCATAACACCTAAATTCGAGCCAAAATTAGTGTTTTTTTTTGTTATAGATGATTTATTAAAACAGATTCAGAAAAAATTAAGATAAAACTATGTCATTTTTACCTTCTCAGCAATCCTTCTATAAGTTCCGTCTTCAAGCTTTGATCTAATCTTGGAAAATGCTAACAAAGTTTCATTTACATCATCAATATTGTGAGAAGATGTGGGAATTAATCTAAGTAAAATAAAACCTTTTGGAATTACAGGATAAACAACAATACTGCAAAAAATGTGATATTTTTCCCTTAGTTCTTTAACCATTACAAAAGCTTCGTGTATGTCACCTTTCAAAAATACAGGAGTTACACAACTCTGGGTAGTTCCTAAATCAAAATTTTGTTTTTTTAAGCCTGATTGTAGTGAATTAACATTATCCCAAAGCTTAGTCCTTAGTTCGGGTTTAGTTTTTAACATTTCTAATCTTTTGAGCGCACCTGCCACTAGCTGCATCTGTAAAGATTTAGCAAAAACTTGAGACCTCATATTATACTTCAAAAAGTCAATTATCATAGCATCTGATGCAATAAAAGCACCTGTGCTTGCCATTGATTTAGCAAATGTTGCAAAATAAACATCAATATTATCTTGAACACCCTGCTCTTCCCCTGCACCAGCACCTGTATTTCCTAAAGTTCCAAATCCATGTGCATCATCAACAAGTAATCTAAAATTATATTTGCTTTTAAGTTCAGTTATTTCTTTAATTTTTCCTTGCTCACCTCTCATTCCAAAAACTCCTTCAGAAATAACTAAAATACCACCACCTGTTTTTTCAGCAATTTTAGTAGCTCTTTCTAAGTTAATTTGAAGACTATTAATATCATTATGCTGAAAAGTAAATCTTTTACCAACGTGTAATCTTACTCCATCAACAATACAGGCATGACAGTCTATATCATAAACAATAACATCATTTTTAGAAACCAAAGAGTCTATTGTAGATAATATTCCTTGGTATCCAAAATTTAAAACGTAAGCTTTTTCTTTTGAAACAAAGTCAGCTAATTCAGTTTCTAGTTGTTCATGTAATTCAGTATGACCAGACATCAATCTTGCTCCCATTGGATATGCTGAGCCATACATTTTGGCTGCCTCTGCATCGAATTCTCTAATTTCAGGATGATTCGCTAAACCTAAGTAATCATTCACACTCCATGTAATTACTTTTTTACCTTTAAAGCTCATTCTGTTACTGATTGGACCCTCTAGTTTTGGAAAGGCAAAATAACCCTCGGCGACCTCAGCATATTTTCCAAGGGGGCCTTTGTTAGATTTTATTTTATCAAATAAATCGTTCATTGATTGGAAATTATTGCTACAAAAATAATACTTATTTTATGTATTCAATAGGTTTTTCTTGATGAGTTTTTTGAGAATCGAAAAAACCTTGATCAGACATCCACTTGTCATTATAAATTTTACTCATGTAACGTGAGCCGTGGTCACAAAAAATCATTACAACCTTACTGTCTTTGTCAAAAATATTTCTTTTTGATAATTGTTTTACAGCTTGCATAGCCGCACCAGATGTATATCCAACAAACATTCCTTCCTTCAATGCAATTTCTCTTGATGTATGAGCACTATTTTCATCGTTTACTTTTTCAAAATAATCAATAATATCAAAATCTGTGGCAGTTGGTATTAAATTTTTACCAAGGCCTTCAATTCTGTAAGGATATATTTCATCTTCGTCAAACTCTTTTGTTTCATGATATTTTTTTAGAACAGAACCGTAAGCATCAACGCCAATAATTTTGATATTTGAATTTTTTGATTTTAAAAACTGGCCAATACCAGAAATTGTACCTCCAGTTCCACTACTTGCAACTAAATGGGTAATTTTACCATTAGT
>SGZG01000024.1 GCA_004214185.1 Flavobacteriales bacterium
TTTTCATTGTGTTATAATACTAATCAATTTTCTTCTAACATTATCGTCATAAAAAGATTCATTAGATCTGTTTGGATATACCCTATTCGTCAAAAAAACTATTGTTAGTTCTTGCTTGGGGTCAACCCAAAACATTGTACCGGTGAATCCAGTGTGTGCAAATGTTTGATCTGATAAATTTCCATGTGGATAATCTCCTTGATTTTTGTTTTGATAAGGCTTGTCAAAACCAAGACCTCTTCTAATTGATGTGTTTTTAAAAGCATATGATGTAAATTTTTTAATGGTACTTTCCTTAAACATTTTATTTTTTGGTTTTAGAAAGTCCAGTAAAACCCCAATACTTTCAGCATTCCCAAATAATCCAGCATTTCCTGAAACACCACCCATAAAACTTGCAGCTTCGTCATGAACATAGCCGTGAACTAGTGTCTTTCTAAAATTTGAATCGAATTCTGTAGGAATAATGAATTCTTTATTAAAACTTTTTAATGGATTAAAAAGAAGAGTTGTGTTTTTTCCATCAACAATTTTTTCATTAAAATAATTTTCAAACGATAATCCTGAAATTTTATGTACTAATTCGGGTACATAAAAAAAGAAAAGTCCCGAGTAATCATACTCTCCGATAGTATTAATTTTAGATTTTTTTATTCTTTTAAATATTTTTTTTGAATATGATTCTCTTAAAAATAAATTGTCATTTATTTTAGTTGAAAACCTTCTGCTTTTTTCTTTTCTAATAATGGATCTTTTTAACTCTCCATTTTTTTTATTTATAAAATTTTGATGACTGATATAAGGAATCCAACCACTGGTATGACTCAAACTTTGAAAAATGGTTGTACTTTCTTTATTCGATTTTTTTAAATCATCAAAATAAAAGGAAAGCTTGTTATTTAGATCTAATTTATTATCATCATAGAGTTTCATCAGAGAAAAAGTTGAAGCTAAAACTTTAGTCAATGAAGCTAAGTCATACAAATGAGTATTTTTAACTGCAATGATGGAGTCATAAGTGTGAAACCCATAAGACTTATTGATAATTAGTGAATCATATTTTTTCACGTAAAGCTGAGCTCCAGGAAAATTTTTATTTTTTATACTGATGTTTATCAAGCTATCAAGGGTTCCAATAATATTTTCCTGTCCATTAATTATAATGGATTGAAGAAAAAGCAAAGTGATAAACTTATATTTCAAAAATTTCTGGAACTGTAGTTTCATAATCTTTAATCGAATCTTTAAGCTTAATTAATTCTTGTCTTAATTTTAGAATGTCTTTTTTATATGTTGGGTTATAAAATTCATTTTTCAATTCAAGCGGATCTTTTTCTAAGTCATAATATTCCCAAGCTTCTGAAGTTTTTATTTTACTAGTATTGTTTTTATTAAGACCTTCTCCATAAAAGTAAATCAATTTACTTTTTTTACTTCTAATTCCTAGGTGAGCTGGTCTTACTGGACTGTGTTCCCAATACCTGTAATATATATGTTCTCTAGATTTAAACTCTTTTGAATACTCTAAAGCATTTTTAAAGCTTTTACCATTAAATGAATCTGGGGATTTAATTCCTGCATAATCTAATAAAAGTGATGGTATATCAATATTTAAAATCAAATCGTCAAGTCTTTTTGATTTTGCTATCTTTTTAGGATAACTTATAACAAAAGGCATTCTTGAAGATTCCTCATACATCATTCTTTTATCAAAAAAACCATGTTCTCCTAAAAAATAACCTTGATCAGATGTATAAATTATAATAGTATTTTCAATTTGATTAGTCATTTTCAAATAAGAAATTATTTTTTCTAGATTGTCATCAATTGAAGCTGCACATCTCAAAAAATCCTTTACAAGTTTTTGATATGAAAGAGATCTGATTTCTTTTTTTGACATTCCTTCAATTGAAAATGGCATGCCCGGGTATTTAACATCTGCATTATAATTTCCATTTTTTGAGAAGCTAAGCCATCTGTTTGTAAGGATTTCTAATTGTTGCCCTTCAAAACTTCTGTTGGATTTTGATGGTAAAAAGTCATAAAGTGATTCAGGCTCAGGAATAGCTTCGTCTTTTAAAAATTTTTTATGTCTTTCAGGATAATCAAACGGTTCATGAGTAGCTTTAAAATGAGTCATTAGAAAGAAGGGCTTATTAGGATCTCTTTTTTTTAGCCAGTCTATTGAGGAATCTCCAATAATATCAGCTGAAAACCCTGATTCTTCTACTCCTCCTTTATATCCATCCTCCCAATTTTCCTTAGTTTTAAACAATGGATTATTATATTTCCCCTGTCCTGGTAGAACTTTATAATAATCAAATCCGGAAGGTTCTTTTTTTAAGTGCCATTTTCCAACCACAGCAGTTTGATAGCCATTTTTTTGTAACACCTTAGCAACATTTAAGCTATCAGGATTTAAGGCATCTGATAATGTATAAACTCCATTGGTGTGGCTATATTGACCTGTTAATATAGATGCCCGACTAGGTACGCAAATGGAATTTGTACAAAACATATTGTTTAAAACAGCTCCGTTCTTGGCTAAATATTCAATTGCATCATTTTTCACATAATTATCTAACACTCCATTGTAAATTCCCCAGGCTTTAGAGGTATGATCATCAGCCATTATAAAAATTATATTTGGACGTTTTACTTTGTTTGAATTACAAGAGTTTAAAGCAATCAAACAAATCAAAAATCTAATTATTTTCCCCAAAAATTTTTTTGATATCACGTGCTGAGTTAATAAATATTTAAATTAGAAAAAAAATTGGTCTTTTCTAAAATTGGAGATATTAAGCTAGATAATTAGGAATAATCTGCACTACGAAAAAAATATATATTTAAAAGAACCTATAAATTAATTTTGGAAGCTTTAAAATTGATTGAGTGCTAATTGAAATTAACCACTAAATTTTTAAATGATTCTTTATAGCTTCCTCCAATTTTATAAGGATTTTTATTGATGTAGGCATTATTACCGTCGATTACATCAATTTTATCAATTGCGGCAGTTGTTGACCTATGGATTCTTATAAATTTATTTTTTGGAAGAGACTCAGTGAAAGATGTCAATGTAGTATGAACAATAAAATTTTTAGTTTTAGTTACAATCTTTATATAATCTTTTAGACTTTCTATAACTAAAATATCATCATAGTTAATTTTAACATTTAATTTGTTAACTCTTACAAAAACAAAATCTAAATCAAGAGATTTTTCTTTTCTTACAGAGGCTATTGATTTATATGCTTTGTTGACAGCTATTTCAAATCTTTCAAATGGTATAGGCTTCATTAAATAATCAACAACATTTAATTCGTAACCATCAAGTGCATATTCAGAATGAGCGCTAGTAATTATAGTCTTAGGTGGAGATTCTAATTTTTTTAAAAAACTAATACCATCGATAAAAGGCATGTTAATATCTAAAAACATTAATTCAATTTTTTCCTTTTTTAAGGCACTCATGGCATCATTAGCATTTAAAAATGTGCCAACACAATTTAAAAAGTCTATTTTTTTTATAAAATTTTCTATAATCTTAATAGCCAAAGGTTCGTCATCGACAATAATACAATTAATCATAGTTTTAGTTTAAGTTGTGCAATATATTTATTTTTTTTCTTTATTGTATCGAGAGAATAATCATCAGGTCCATAATTAAGCTCAAGTCTTTTTTTAAGGTTTGTCAGACCAATACCACCAATTTGTTCTTTTATTTTTTTTGTTGAGTTTTCAAAAGAATTTTCAACCTTAAAGTTTAAACTCTTTTTAGTTGATTCTAATAGGATGGTTATGTAGCCATTTTTTGTTGAATTTCGAGCCCCATGTTTAAAAGCATTTTCAACAAGAGGAATTAATATCAATGGTTTAATCATAGTGTTTTTCGTTGTTCCACTGATATTAAAGCTGACTTTGAGATTTTCATCATATCTCAATTTTTCTATTTCAATGTAGTCTTTAATATGAGAGATTTCAGTTTCTAAAACTTGAAATTCTTTACCTGTTTCATAAAGAAAATATTTCATCAAATCAGAAAGCTTTAAAATTAAGTTAGGGGCCTTATCAGATTTATCGATAGTAAGTGAGTAAAGATTATTTAAGGTATTGAAAAAGAAATGCGGCTGAATTTGCGATCTTAAATACTTTAATTCGTTATCTAGAAGCATCTCATTTGTTTCAGAAAGAAATTCTTTTTGTTTTATCCAGTCTATGGCTAATTTTATGGCTGTCACAAAAGCAACTACATAAACCTCACCTAAAATAACACCTGTTGTATATTGGAAGTCTATACTTGATGTTATTCCAGCATATTCAGGCAATACATCACCACTTGTAAAATAATAAGTGATCTGAAATTTTAATATTAGTGTTAGCCCTAAGCTTATAAAAATTAAAGTAAAAAATTCTACAACTTTTCCATTGAAAAGTTTTGGAAGTAGGTAAAAAATAAAGAAGTATGAAAGTAAAATATGAAACGGGAATTCAATAATATTTGATTTAAAAGAATAAGCGTAATCATCATAAAAACTACCCCACCTAATAGTGTTAAAAGTAAAATAACCAAGCCAAAATAAAATTTGATTCGAAATTGGAATCGAAGAAATTTTGTTGTAGTTGGGATTAGTAAATAATTTTCTCTTACTGATTTTCATTTTGTTAAACTACAAATAATAATGTATTAACTATAAATCAAAGTATGTTGTATAAAAACTTGTGATTTTTAGATATAAATCACTAATTTAAAAATGAATTATTAATAATTCTTAACAACTATGAAATTTATTTATCCCAAATTATACAAAATAACTCTTCTTTTCTTACTAATTATTTCGTGTCAGAAAACTGATAAAAACACTACACCAAATGTAGTATTTATTTTAACTGATGATTTAGGATTTGCTGACTTAAGCTCATATGGTTCCAAGATTATCGACACGCCAAACTTGGATTTAATGGCAAGTCAAGGGGCTCTTTTATCATCTTATTATGCTACACAGGCTGTTTGTTCAGCATCTAGAGCCTCAATTTTGACAGGAAGTTATCCAAATAGAATCGGATTTAGCGGAGCTCTTGGTCCAAATTCAAAAAAAGGAATTAATCCAAATGAATTTTTATTGTCAGAAATGTTTAAACAAAAGGGTTACAGTACTGCAATTTATGGGAAATGGCATCTAGGGGATAATAAAAAGTTTTTACCAATAAATCATGGATTTGATGATTTTTTTGGAATATTATATTCAAATGATATGTGGCCATATCATGCAGAATATCCAAATAGCTATCCAGATTTAATGTTATACGATTATGATAAACCTATTGAAGTTCTTACTGATCAATCTGATTTAACAATGGATTTAACGTCAAAAAGTATTTCGTTTATTGAAAAAAATAAAGAAAATCCTTTTTTTTTATTTTTAGCCCACCCACAGCCACATGTTCCTTTGTTCGCTTCTTCAAAATTTAATGGCAGATCAAAAAATGGACTATATACTGATGTAATTGAGGAAATTGATTATTCATTAGGATTAATTATGCAAACTTTAAAAGACAATAATTTAGATAAAAATACTATTGTTGTTTTTACATCAGACAATGGACCTTGGCTTTCATATGGTGAGCATGCAGGATCAACAGGAATTTATAGAGAAGGAAAAGGAACCACTTGGGAAGGTGGACAACGAGTCCCTTGTATAGTTTGGTATCCAAAAGAAATAAAAGAAAAAACAATTATCTCAAATCCGTTAATGGGAATTGATTGGCTCCCAACATTTGCTAATGTTGTAGATTCAGATTTGTCGGAGAATAAAATTGATGGTAAAAATATATGGGATGTTTTAACATCTAAGACTCAAAAAGACCCACATGAGGCATTGTTTTTTTATTATCATAAAAATAGTTTACATGGAGTTAGATATGGAGATTATAAAATGTATTTCCCACACAGATATAGAACATTGAATGGTAGAATAGGCAGAAATGATGGGGTTCCAATAAAATACGACTATGTAAATCTTGAAAAAAATGAACTCTATAATTTAAGATTAGATCCATCCGAGTCTACTAACATTATTGATAAATTTCCTGAAATTGCTAAAAAAATTGAAATTTTAGCAAACAAAAAAAGAGAAGAAATAGGGGACGATTTATTTGGAATTGAAGGGTCTGAAACAAGAGAAGTTGGATTAATTGAATAATATGGAAAATAGACGAAATTTTTTAAAAAAATCTGCACTTGGAACACTTGGAGTTTCAACTGTAATGAGTTGTGATACTTTAAATAAAACTAGCTCTGAGGCGGTTTTCCCAAGAATTATTTCAACATGGAATCATGGATTAGATGCTAATAAAAAGGCATGGGAGGTTTTAAAAAATGGACAAGGGGGATTATCAGCTGTTGAAGAAGGTGTTAAAGTAACTGAAGCTGATCCCAATGTAAGATCAGTTGGATTAGGTGGCTATCCAGATAGGGAAGGAATTGTAACCTTAGATGCATGCATTATGGATAAAAACAGTAATTGTGGATCTGTTAGCTATTTACAAAATATTAAACACCCAATTTCAGTCGCTAGACATGTTATGGAAGACACTCCTCATGTCATGCTTTCTGGTAGTGGAGCTTTGGACTTTGCTATTTCTAAGGGATTCAAACAAGAAAATTTACTCACTGAAGCATCCAAAAATGACTGGATAAAATGGAAAGAAAAATCAGATTATAAGCCTAAAATCAATATTGAAAATCACGACACTATTAGTATGTTGTTAATAGATGAAAATAGAGATCTTTATGGTGCATGTACTACAAGCGGAGCAGCTTGGAAAATGCACGGAAGAGTTGGCGATTCTCCAATAATTGGTGCAGGATTATTTTTGGACAACGAAGTGGGTGCTGCTGCTGCTACTGGGCTTGGTGAAGCCATAATTAAAACCTCAGGTAGTGCAATGGTTGTAGAGTTAATGAGACAAGGTCATTCTCCACTTGAAGCTTGTAAAACAATAGTTGATAGAATCTCAAAGATACACATGAATAGTCCTGAATGGGAATACCTTCAAGTTGGTTTTATCGCATTAAATAAAAATGGAGAGTATGCAGGTTATAGTTTGAGAAAAGGCTTTAATTTTTCCTTGCAAGACGAAATAAATAAAGACTTGTTAATTGATGCTAAATTTCAAATATAGTGATGGAATTTCTGAATTATTTAGGCAAATTTCATCCAGTAATTTTACATCTACCAATAGGGGCGCTTTATTTGACTTTTTGTTTGGCCTTACTTGAGAAATTCTTCAAATCCAAGTATACAATCCCAATAAGATTTGGACTATTATTTTCCTTTGTTTTTGCTTTAATCAGTGCATTGTTAGGTTTTTTTCTCACTCTTGGGGATAATTTTTCAGGTCAAATTGTTGACATTCATATGTGGTTAGGAATATCAACAGCTCTTTTTATAGGGTTATTATTATGGATACATAAAACAACTAAATATTTAGCGGTTTTCTTTCCCTTATTTTCTTTTACTGTTATTCTTCTTTCAATTACTGGTCATTTTGGAGGCCAAATTACTCATGGAAAAGATTATTTGAAGTTGCCAGATTTTAGTATTTCATCCAATACTAAAATCGATAGTATAAACTTATTTTCTAAAGCTGTTAAACCAATAATTGACAACAAATGTGTAAAATGTCACAATCAGAATAAATCAAAAGGAGGACTAAAATTAACCACGAAAAATGAAATTTTAAAAGGAGGTGATTCTGGAGTCATTTTTACTTCTTTTGATCCTAGTTCAAGTCATCTTTATAATTATCCAAGACTTCCTATGGATGATAAAATGCACATGCCGCCTGAGGGAAACAATCAATTAAGTAAAGATGAAATAGAGATACTAAGAATATGGATTGAGAGAGGCGGGTTATTTGATAAAACAGAATCTTTAAATTCTTTTTCTGAAAAAGACCAATCTTTTTTAATTCCATTAGTTCAGTCTGATCAAATCAATGTTGAACCCCCTGCAATAAAAGATTTAGAAAATTTAGTTAATCTTAATTTTAGAGTAGAAAGAAATAGTGCTTCTAATAATTTTATTGACGTAAAGTTTTTGGGAGATGTTCTAACATCAAAACATATGAACGCTTTACGAAAAGTAAAGGATCAATTGATAAAGCTTGACTTAAGTAATACTTCATTAGATGATAATTTAATTTCAAAACTTCAAAACTTAAAAACTTTAAAGTATTTAAAAGTTAATGACACCAAATTGACAGACAAAGGATTAGCTTATTTAACCCCTTCGCTAGAAAGTTTAATTTTAAATAATAATAAGGTGAGTTTTAATGGTGTGGTCAAGCTTCTTGAACAAGTAAAACTTAAAAATTTATATTTATGGAATACAACTTTAAGTTCGCAGGATCAACAAAAGCTGGTTGAATCTTATTCTACTAACTTTAATTTTGGAGTAAAGGATTTTGCAAAAGGCGTTCCATTGTCCAATCCAATACCAATTTCGGATCAAACTTTATTTGCAGATTCTTTACAATTTGAATTTTACAAATCAGTCGGAGACCCTGAAATTAGATATACTTTAAATGGAACTGAACCTGATTCGAGTTCTTTAATTTACGATAAACCAATTATAATCAAATCATCAGTTACAATAAAAGCAAAAGCTTTCAAGGAAGGCTGGCTAGAAAGTAATGTCAGTACAATAGATCTTGTTAAAGTTGAAGGAATTTTAGAAAACTATTCTTTAAAAACAAAACCTGATAATAGATACAGTCATCCACAAAAACTTTTTGATGGTGTCATTGGTGATACAGATTTTAGAAGCGGTAATTGGAATGGGTTTTTAAGTAAAGAAAATAGCACTGCGTCTGTTGACCATGGAGATCTAATTTTAGAAGTGAACGACTTAGACGCTAAATATTCATCAATTGGATTTCACACCCTTGAGTCTTTAGGGGCTTATATTATGTTTCCAGAAAAAATCGAACTGTACGATATATCATCAGAAAATGAAAAATTGATTTATTCTAAAGCTGTTTCTTCATCAAAAATTGGAGCACCTATCATTTCTAAATTTTTCAAAATACCAATTAGTGGAAATCCCTCAAAAATCAAACTGGTAGTAAAAAGCAATAAAAAACTTCCAAAAGGTCATCCGGCTGAAGGACAGTTTGCATGGCTATTTGTAGATGAAGTTCTATTTTTATAAATCACAGTATCACAGCCTATTATCAATTAGAAAAGAATATTTTTTAAATTTTTAATGCAGAATTTTTTTAAAAAATCTTAAAATTCTTTTGTCGTATAAAATGAGGCTTTTGTCGAAATATTAGAAGAAAACTGATTATATGTTAAAAAAATGTTAATCAAATTATTAAATTAGTAACAGATTAAATAAAAAACAATAACATATGAAAACAAAATTATTAAAATTTTTGTCCTCTTTCGTATTGTTGTTTGCCTTTGCTTTTAATGTGCAAGCTCAATCTGTTAGCGGAACAGTAACTGACGAAAATGGGGTGCCTCTTCCTGGTGCTACTGTTTTAGTTCAGGGAACAAACAATGGAACTTCAACTGATTTCGATGGAAATTATTCTATTGATGCATCAAGTGGAGATACGTTAGTGTTTAGCTATGTTGGATATTCATCAACTTCTGTAGTTGTTGGTTCATCTGCTACAGTAAATGCTCAGCTTTCTCCAGACAATGCTTTAGATGAGGTTGTTGTAACAGCTCTTGGTATTACAAGAGAAAAGAAATCACTTGGTTATGGTATCACTGAAATTGGTAGCGAAAGCATCAATACAGTAAAAGACCACAACGTTGCTAACTCACTTGTTGGTAAAATACCTGGTGTTAACATTACTCAAGCCGGTACAGTTGGTGCAGGATCAAGAATTGTAATTCGTGGTAACAACTCGCTTAGTGGAAATACTCAAGCTCTTGTAGTTGTTGATGGTATTCCAATTGACCAAAGCGGAATCAACAGCGGAGGTAGTGTTTACAACAACAATATTCCTGGTGGAGGTATTAGTGATATTAATCCTAATGATGTTGAAAGCATAACAGTTCTAAAAGGACCAAATGCTGCTGCACTTTACGGATCTAGAGCTGGTAATGGTGTAATTTTAGTTACTACTAAAAAAGGAGCTAAAGGATCTAAATTTGGAGTTACTTTAAACTCAAATACTACAATGGATGATCTAATGTTCCTTCCAGATTTTCAGAACAAATATGGTCAAGGTAGTGCTGGTAATGCAGCAACCTCCATGGGTGATATTTCAACTGGTTCATGGGGTCCAATTGCTGATGGAAGTCCACAGCTTTACATGGATGGAACTATTAGACCTTACACAATTCAAGAAAATAACGTTTCAAAGTTTTTTGAGACAGGTGTAAAATCAATCAACTCTATAACTGTTGATACAAGTACAGAGAACTCAAGTTATAGATTTTCTTACACTAACAATGATACTTCTACAATATTGCCAGGAACTTCTTTAAAAAGTCATAACTTTAATTTAAGAGGTACAGCAGATCTAGGAGATAAGCTAAGTATTGATACTAAAGTGACTTACTTCAGCCAAAGAATTGAAGGAAAAGCTAGAACTGGTGGAGAAGGTGTAGTACCATTAGTAATGAATATGCCTAGAACGGTAGATTCAGCTGACTTAATGAACTATCAAAAAGAAAATCCTGCAAGTCCTGCAGATTATTCTGTATTATCTTACGGGAAAAGACCATCTCAAACAGGTAACCCTTACTGGATGATGTTCCATGATGTTGATGATGATAAAAGGGATAGATTCTTTGGATTTACTAAGTTAAATTATGAGTTTAATGACTGGCTTAGTGGTTTTGTAAGAATTGGTGCGGATATAACAAACGCTGGTTTATATACCATAAGACAAGCTGGACATCACTGGTATCCAACTGGTAGAATTGAAAGACGTAGTTCAACTAGTGGAGAATTAAATTCAGAATTTTTACTTACTGCAAAGCAGGATCTTACGGACGATATTAATATGGTTTTAAATGTTGGTGGTAACCTTTCTAAAAGAACTTATTCAGCAGGATACATGTATGGAGAAGACTTTAAGATTCCAAGTAAGCCGTTTTTCTCTAACACAAATATCAATAGATTTACGGATACTCCACAACAAATCAAAAAAGTTAATTCGCTATATGGTTCAGCAAATTTTGCATATGACAACTGGGCTTATTTAGATGTTTCAGCTAGAAATGACTGGTCATCAACTTTAGGAGCTGACAACAGATCATATCTTTACTCATCTGTTAATGCGTCTGTTCTATTACAAGATTTCATAGATCCAGATGGAGAAGTATTTGATTTATTCAAAGTAAGAGGTTCTGTTGCTAATGTTGGTAACGATACTGGTCCATACCAGTTAGTACAAACGTTTAGTGTACCTGGACAAGGTTACTTAGGACTAACAACTTTAGGAGCTCCAAGCACTAGGTTGAATCCTGATCTTAAACCAGAAAATATAGAATCTACAGAATTTGGTTTAGAACTATCTATGTTCAACAATAGACTAAACTTTGATCTTTCTTTATATGACATTAAAACAACTGACTTAATATTTAATGTTCCAGTACCAGCTGCAACAGGATATTCTTTCTTCCTTGAAAATGTTGGTGAGGTGACAAACAAGGGTGTTGAATTAAGTCTTGGAGGAACAGTAATGAGTACTGACTCATTCTCTTGGAGTTCTTCAGTTTTTGCATCTAAAAACGAAAACAAACTTGTTAGTTTAATTGACGACTTAGATACTTTAGTATATACTACAACAAACTCCGGAAACTTAAGTACTCAAGCTAAAGTAGGTGGAGGTATTGGTGATCTTTACGGAACAGCTTGGTCTAAGGATGTTAACGGAAATCATATAGTTAACGATGCTGGAAGACCAGTAGCTACTGCTGCTGATCAGTATCTTGGAAATGCACAGCCAGATTGGACTGGAGGTTGGAGCAACAGCTTTACTTTTGGAGATGTCGCTGTTAATTTCTTAATTGATGGTAGATTTGGTGGAGTTATTTACAACTATGATCAATCAAGTCTAGATAGTAATGGTGTTTCTGAAAGATCTTTACTTTACAGAGAAACAGGAGTTACTGTAGATGCTGTTAATTCAGCTGGAGTTACAAACACTGCTTCAATGACAGGTCAAGAATACTGGCAATCGCATGCAGGTATTGCTGAGAACTATATTGACAGCCAAACTAATGTTAGACTTAGAGAATTTTCTATTGGATACAATTTACCAATGGCAGAGGATTTAGGTTTTGAAAACATAAGTCTTCAGTTAATTGGAAGAAACCTATTTTTCTTCCACAAGAAAGCTGAAGGTATAGACCCAGAACAAACAATTGGTACGAATATTGGAGGTATGGGTATGGCAATAGGTAATATGCCTACAACCAGAAGCGTTGGGTTGAACGTAACACTTAAATTTTAATTTGAAAAAACTATGAAAAAAACATTACTTTATTTAGCGTTCGGTTTTCTTTTCACATTTTCAGCTTGTACTGAAGACTTTGATGAAATAAACGAAAACCCAACTGCTTTAACTGCAAATGATGTTAGTGCAAAATTCTTTGTAACTAACACACAACAGCAATTTTTTGGTCCGAACAGATATCCTTACTGGAGGGGTCCAATAATTCACGTTGACCGTTTTTCTGGTCACACTGCGTTTGGTTACAAAGCCAACTGGTGGTCAGACGGTTTAGGATATACTTATACTGGTGGATACACTGGTGCAGTATATGGTTATATGGAAGGCTACAACAGTACCCTTTCATCGTTTACTAATTTTGTTAAACCAGGAGGAACTTTAGAAAATGATAAGTACTATGCTATAGCTCTTATTATGAAGGGTCTTTATTATCAAAAATATGCTGATACATTTGGAGCAGCTCCATTTAACGAAGCATCAAACCCTGATATAGTTACTCCAAAATTTGATTCTGTAAAAACTATTTACGAAGGAGTTATTGCTGATCTTGACGAAGCAATTGGAATTATAGGAGATGCTGCTACAACTGGAGTTGGTCCAGAACTTCTTGGAGAAAATGATCTTTTCTTTAATGGTGATATGCAGAAGTGGAAGCAACTTGCAAATAGCTTAAAATTAAAAATGGCTCTTAGAGGTCACGGTGATGCTGGCGCAGACTATTCTGCTCATGTATCTTCTGCATTAAGCAGTGGAATTTTAGCTAATGACAATGCATTAATGGCAAGAGACACAGAGATTTCTACTTGGGCTAGTGCTGTATACGGAGATGTTTGGGGTCCTTTCTATGGAGGGGGTAACTGGCACCTAGGCAGCAAACTTGTTGATCATCTTAGAAACAACAATGACCCAAGGCTTTCAAAATATGCTATGCCTATTACAGGAGGTACTTTCACTTTAGAAAGAGCATCTTCTGGATCAAATGTTTCTTTATTTGAAAAACACTCAGATTTTCTTGTAAATCACCTAATCGCTTCAGGAGCTGATGTTACTGATAGCGGTGTAACTGGAGATACTAGAACTGTGACAGTTGCTGCTGGAGCATATGTTGGTCAGCCTGTTAGAATGAACAGTAAAATTAAACCACACCTTCACAGACAGTTTTTCTCTGAGCCATCTACTGTTGTAGTTCAGACTAAAAACCAAGGTAAGCCGATCTTCCCTCAAATAGTTATGACTGCTGCAGAATCTCATTTCTTAGCTGCACACGCTGCATTACTTGGAATTGGATCAGATGCAAATGGTCATTATCAAACGGGTCTTAGACATGCAATGAAACTTTGGGATGTTCCTGATGCTGAAATCGATGCATTTATTGCAAGCGAAGACATGGCATCACTTAATGGAACCATGGAAGAAAACCTTGAGAAAATTGCTATTCAACGATGGATTGCATATTTCACTGAAGGTTACGAAGCTTGGGCTGTAGTAAGAGATACTGGATATCCAAAACTTCCAGGAATTGAGTCTACTGCTCTTGATGGAGACATGTATGAATTAGGTGACCTTAATGGAGCTTATCCTCAGAGAATGAGATACGGTAGCTCTGCTTACAATAAAAACGGCGACAATGTTAATGCTGCTTTATCAGAGCAAGGTCCTGATCTTCAATCAACTAAATTATTCTGGGCTAAATAAAAGCTTAATAGTTTTGTAATTAAAAAGGGGGAAATTTTCCCCCTTTTTTATTTTACTTCATCTTAATATATATCATCATATAATTTTATATTTTCACAAAAAATAAAAATTTGAGCAATAAAACTTTTTTGAACATTCTTATTGGAGGTTTTTTCATTTTGGTTGTTGGATTTTTAATCCGAATTAATCAGGATAGTTCAGGCTCTAATATTTCAATAAATCAAAATCCAAAGCTTGTTGTAGGAATTGTAGTTGACCAAATGAGATACCAGTACCTAACTAAATATTGGGATCATTTTTCTGACAATGGTTTTAAAAAGCTAATTGGAAAAGGCTTTAATGCAAAAAGTAATCACTATGGTTATGCTCAAACCTCAACTGGCCCTGGGCATACAACTGTTGCGACGGGAACTTATCCGAGAATTCATGGGATTATTGGCAATAGTTGGTTTGACAAAAAATCAAAAAAATCAATTTATTGTGTAGACGATGATAATTATAATACTGTTGGTAGCAGTACTAATAGAGGAAAAAAATCTCCAGTTAATCTTCTTACTTCAACTTTAAGTGATGAAAATCGTATTGCAACTAATTTTAAAGGAAAAACCATTGGAGTTGCAATAAAAGATAGAGGTTCTATACTATCCTCAGGACATACTGCAAATGCAGCATATTGGTTTGACTCTGAAGAAGGAAGTTTTATTACAAGTACTTTTTATGTTGATGAGTTACCATCTTGGGCAAAAGAATTTAATGATTCAAGAGCTGTAGATCAGTATTTAAAGCCTTGGGATACTTATTATGATATTTCTACATATACTGAAAGTGGCCCTGATAATAATAATTATGAGTCAAATTTTAGAGGAGAAGAAAGTCCAGTATTTCCACATAATTTTAAAATCAAAAACTCAAAAACAGGAGAACCTTATTATTGGGAACTTGCATCAACTCCATATGGTAATTCCCTTGTGGCAGATTTTTCTATCAAAGCTATTGAAGGGGAAAATTTAGGTAAAGATAATTATACAGATTTTTTATTAATTGACTTTTCATCAACTGATTATGTAGGACATCAATTTGGTGCAAACTCTAAAGAAGTTCAAGATACTTTTATTAGATTGGATTTAGAGATTGAAAGACTTCTTAATTATTTTGATAAGAATATAGGTAAAGACGAGTATACATTATTTCTTACTGCTGACCATGGTGCTACAAATGCTCCAGGGTTTTTAAAAGACAATAAAATACCAACAAATTATTTTTATTACAACCAGTGGGAAAAACATATTGAATCGACACTAAAGAATCTGTTTGGCAGAACTGATATTATCGTTGGAAGTTCTAATCAACAGCTTTTTTTAAATCACGAATTAATTGATAAGTTAGGCTTAGACTTAAATGAAGTAAAATCAAGTATTATCAAAAAACTTCAATCATTCCCTGGAATTGAGGATGTTTATTCCTCTGAACAAATTTTAAATATTAGTGATGATCATTACATCAGATTAATCAGAAATGGATTTAATACTAAATTGTCCGGCGACCTTATGTACACTATGATGCCCAACTGGACTTACTACAGAAAAGGTTCAACTCATGGAACCAGATTTGACCATGATACGCATGTTCCTCTAATCTTATATGGAAATGGTATAAATCAAGGCTCAATTAGTCGCAGAACAGATGTGATTGACATTGCACCAACTATCGCAGCAGTTTTGGGTATTAATTCACCAAGTTCATCAACTGGTGAAGTAATTTATGAGGCAATAGATGATTAGGCTTGCAACAAAAGAAGACCTTTCTAGGATTATTGAAATTACCCGTGCATGTGCTACGTTTATGATTTCAAAAAATATTTTTCAATGGAACGAACATTACCCGAATATTGAAACATTTGAAAAGGATGTAGATAATCAAACCCTTTATGTTATTGAGTCTGATTCAGTTGTTATTGGCTGTATTGTAATTTCTGATCATATGGATGATTTTTATTCAAAAGTAAAATGGATAACTCCAAACGATAAAAATATATACTTACATAGACTTGCTGTTCATCCAGACTTTCAAGGTAAAGGTCACGCAAAGCAACTAATGAATTTTTCCTTTGATTTTGCTAAAGAAAACAATTTTATTTCCATTAGACTAGATACATTTAGTGGAAACCCTTTTAATAATATTTTTTATCCAAAATTTGGATTTAAGAAACTTGGAAAGATATACTTTAGAAAACAAAGTGATAAACCTTTTTATTGCTTTGAGAAGATAATCTAAAGGAATATTTTACTTTTGTAGAGATATGCTTATAAGTAATATAAGAGCTAACTTTAAATTAACCATAAAAATATATTCATCTACTTTTTGAAATGAAAGTGATTAATAAACTCATAAATATTGAATTAAATGAAGGAGAAAAAATTTATTTTTCATCTGATAATCATTTAGGAGCTCCAAATTACGATGAGAGTATAATTAGAGAAAAACGTTTCGTTAAATGGCTTGATTTTATAAAAGAAGATGCTAAAGTTATTTTTTTGCTTGGGGATTTATTTGATTTTTGGTTTGAATACAAAAAAGTTGTTCCCAAAGGTTTTGTAAGAACACTAGGTAAATTAGCTGAATTAACTGACTCAGGAATTCAAATTTATTTTTTTGTTGGAAATCATGATTTATGGATGAATGACTATTTTCAAAAAGAACTAAACATTACAGTTTTTCATAAGCCTCAAAACCTTTCTATTAATGGAAAAAAAATGTTAATCGGACATGGAGATGGTTTAGGGCCTGGTGATAAAGGGTTCAAAAGAATGAAAAAAGTTTTTACTAATTCTTTTTGTAGGTTTTTATTTCGCTGGATTCATCCTGATGTTGGTGTTAGATTAGCTCAATATTTATCAACTAAAAACAAACTAATTTCTGGGGTTGATGATCTAGAATACAAAGGTGATGATAATGAATGGTTGGTTCAATATGCCAAAAAGAAAATCAAAGATTTTGAATATGACTTTTTTATTTTTGGTCACAGACATATGCCATTAAAAGTTAATATTGAAGATAAGGCAACATATTTTAACCTGGGAGATTGGATATCTTATTATTCATATGCAGAGTTTGATGGAAAAAATCTTGATCTAAAGTATTTTAAAAAATCCATTAATAAATAATGATTGAAAAATCATCCTCAAGTCTAGAGCGTACAGTACTGGTGGGAATAATCACTTTAGATCAACCTAAATCAGTTTTAGAAGAATACCTTAACGAACTTAACTTTTTGACCTATACAGCAGGAGGAACCGTAGTAAAAAGGTTTACTCAAAAAATGGATTCTCCAGATCCAAAAACCTTTTTAGGAAAAGGTAAAATGGAAGAGCTTTCAAGTTTTATTAAAATAAACGATATCAATTCAGTAATTTTTGATGATGAATTAAGCCCTGCTCAACAATCCAATATTGAAAAGCAGCTCAAATGTAAAATAGTTGATAGAACTGGCTTAATTTTAGACATTTTTGCCCAAAGAGCAAAAACAAGTTATGCCAGAAATCAAGTAGAACTAGCTCAATACCAGTATATTCTTCCCAGATTAAAGGGTTTATGGACACACCTCGAAAGACAAAAAGGGGGTATTGGTATGAGAGGTCCAGGAGAAACAGAAATTGAAACAGACAGAAGGATTGTTCGAAATAAAATTAATTTACTAAAAAAAAAATTAGTTGTTATTGACAAGCAGATGTCAACTCAAAGAGGAAATAGAGGTTCCTTAGTTAGAGTTGCTTTAGTTGGTTATACCAATGTCGGGAAATCTACTTTAATGAATTCTATCTCAAAAGCCAAAGTTTTTGCTGAGGACAAGCTCTTTGCAACTCTAGATACAACTGTGAGAAAAGTCGTAATTGAAAACATGCCTTTTTTATTGACAGATACAGTTGGATTTATTAGAAAACTTCCAACTCAACTTGTTGATTCTTTTAAGAGTACGTTGTCTGAAATTACTGAAGCAGATTTACTTGTGCATGTTGTTGATATTTCGCATTCAAATTATAATGAGCATATTGAATCGGTCAATCTTATTTTACACGAAATTGGAGCATCAGAAAAGCCAACTATAATTGTATTTAACAAAACAGATAAATACCTTGATGAGCAACAAATGATTGAGGATAAATCTGATATAAATTATGTCGACAACAGTTTAGAAACTTTGAAAAATAATTTGAGAAAACATTTTGAAGAAAAAACATTTTTCATTTCTGCTCTAAATAAAGATGAAATAAACAGCTTTAGAAAGGATTTATACAATCATGTTAGAAAAATTCACATTACTAGATTTCCA
>SGZG01000025.1 GCA_004214185.1 Flavobacteriales bacterium
AGCAGAAAAAAATCCTAAAATTACAATTAAAATAGCTATTCTATAGATTCTGTTTTCATGCAAAAAAGAAAGTTGCTCTCCAAAAACCATTTCTGCGGCATAGGCTCCCCAAAAAAGAGCTGCTCCTAGTGTGACTGTTGAAAACAGAGCAATATTACTAAGCGAATAAAAAAGTGCGATTTTTTCACCTAATTTTAGTTTTATAAACTCAGTGATAGTTGTGATTTTTTCTTTTAGAAAAATTGGAACAAAAATAAATGTTGCAATTAAAATACCTTGTACTGCATTTATTTCCAGGTTTGCCTGAGCAAGACCAAATAAATAGGCTGAACCCATCATTCCTAAAAATTGATATCCTTGAATATTTGTGGCAATTGTTGAAAGTGCAATTGAATACCATTTTAAGTTTCTATTACTCAAAAAATACTCATCAGCAGAACTTTTTTTATCAACTTTTCCTTTTAATGCTACGAAAAAGATTAAAATAAAATAGAAAATAACGATACTAAAATCTAACATAAGTTTATTTTCTTATTCCAGTGCCAAGTGGAGTATTTGGAATTGATTTAGGCAGTCTATTAAATGCTTTTGAAAGATGAATATTACTAAATCTTGGCAAAACATATTTAGCAAAAAGTTCACACTCTTTGTGATGAGGATAACCTGACAATATAAAAGATCGTATTCCGAGGTTCATATACCTTTTTAGTTTATTATAGACTTGATCTGGGTCTCCAACAATTGCAACACCACATCCAGATCTTGCAAGTCCTATTCCAGTCCATAAATTAGATTCAACATAAAAATCTTTATCTGACTTTGACCTTAATTCAGATTGCATTGAAACTCCTAATGATTTTGAATCTTGAGCTCTATCTCTAATCTCATTACCTAAATTATAATCCAAATTAGATATTAATTTACTTGCATATTTTCTAGCCTCAGCTTCAGTTTCTCTTACAATAACATGAACTCTTAAACCAAATTGAACAGTTCTGTTGTAACGTAATGCTTTAGCTTTCATATTAGAAATTAAAGTTGATATTTTATCTTCAGTATCTGGCCACATTAAGTATACATCACAATGCTCAGCACACAAATCAACCCCGTCGGGAGAATATCCTCCAAAATACAATAATGGTCCTCCATTTATTTGATATGATTTAACAGGGTCTGATGGTAATTTAATATCATAAAACTCACCCTTAAAATTTATTTCATCATTATTCCAGCCTTGCTTTAGAATTTGAATTACTTCCTTTGATCTGGCATAGCGAATCGAAGATTCAACTTTGTTTCCAGGCAAGTCTGAAGAAATTATATTTACCGTTAGCCTTCCCTTTAATATGTGATCTACAGTTGCCAAAGCTCTAGCTAACATGGGAGGGTGTATTTCTCCACATCTTATGGCAGCTAAAAAATTAATTTGAGCTGTTAAAGGAGCCATTGATGAAACAAAAGAAAGTGTATCTTGTCCCACTTGGTAGGATGAGGGGCATAATATATTAGTATATCCTAATTCGTCAGCTGTTTTTACAATTCTTGATGTATTATTCCAAGAACTTTTGTATTTGTAGTTCCTAGAACCCAAAATATCATCATCTCCATCGCAAATTGGAGCAAACCATGAAATTTCTACTTCATTTTCTTTTAACATAATATTTTCATTTTACAAAGATAAATGCATCCCAGGGAAGTAAATTGATTTCATCATTGTCTATTTCAATATTAGAATTTTTATTTGAAAATTCTAAGGAATATTGTTTTAAATTTTCAAACTTATATTTAAATGAATCATTGGACATGTTTAAGATTATCAAATAAGTGTATTTCTTACCTTTTCTCTTATATATGAATACATTTTTGTGATCAGGATCAACATCCTTGTAACTTGCGTATATCAGATCGTGAGATTCCTTTCTATAATTAATCAAATTTCTGTAAAAATGAAGTATAGAATTTGAGTTATTCAAATCGTTTTCAACATTTATTTCATTAAAATTTTTATTTGATATAAACCAATTATCAGTTGTACTAAAACCTCCTTGATTTGTATTATTCCATTGCATAGTTGTCCTTGAATGGTCCCTTGAACTACAATTTAAATGATTTAAATATTCATCTTTACTAATCCCTGAGTCTAAAGCTTTCTGTAAATTACCCAAAACTTCAAGATCATCAAATTGATCTAATGATTTGAACTCATAATTTGTCATACCTATTTCTTCACCTTGAAACAAAACTGGAGTTCCTTTTTGAGTCAAAATAAGCATAGCAAGAAGTTTAGCGGACTTTACTCTAAATTCTTTATCATTTCCATATTTACTTACACTTCTTGGATTATCATGATTGTTTAAAAAAACTGTGGGCCAGTGATACTTATCAATTTTGGATTGGTCAGAAAATAATTTCTTAATTTTTTTTAAACTCCAATGATTCTGAATCCAATTATCTCTTCCTATTCTAATAATATCAAAAATAAAAACCAAGTCTAATTCTTTCTCTCTTTCATCTGTCATTTTTAACATTGAATCTTGACCTATTCCAAAAGCTTCTCCAATAGAAACCATATCATATTTTGACAAAACTTTTTTATTCATCTCTTTTAAAAACTCATGTAACCTAGGACCAGAAGCATAGGTAATTTCAGGGTTTTTTAGTTCTGTGGAAGTTAAATTTTCAAAATTTCTATGTTTTGAAATAAAAGGAATTACGTCCATTCTAAAACCATCAACCCCTTTGTCCAACCAAAATTTCATTATGTCATACACGTCATTTCTAACATTTTGATTTTCCCAATTTAAATCTGGCTGTTTTTTTGAAAAATAATGAAGATAATATTCATTAGTTTTAGAATCTTTTTCCCATGCAGATCCACCAAAAAATGAAGTGTAATTATTCGGTGGATTATTATTTGTTCCTTTTTTCCAAATATAATAGTCTCTAAATTTATTATTTGAGGAGGATTTACTTTCTACAAACCAACTATGTTCATCACTTGTATGATTTACAACAAGATCAATTACTAGTTTCATTTTTCTTTTATGAATTTCACACAAAAGATTATCGAAATCTTTCATGGTTCCGAATTCCTCCATTACCATTTTATAGTTTCGAACATCATATCCATTGTCATCATTTGGAGAATCAAAATGAGGACTTAACCATATAATATCAATTCCTAAAAACTTTAGATAATCTAATTTTAAGTTTATCCCATTTAGATCTCCAATCCCGTCTCCATTTGAATCATAAAAAGATCTCGGATAGATTTGATAAATAACTTGTTCTTTCCACCAATTTTTTCTCACGATTTCTTTTTACTTAATGTCCTGCACTTTTTACTACAATAAACAACATTTTCCCAGTTTTTTTCCCATTTTTTTCGCCATGAAAATGGAAAACTACAAACAGGACATATTTTTGTAGGTAAATGAGATTTCTTCATTTTTTAAAAAAATAAAAGAGGGTTAAAACACTATATTTTATTTTACTGACGCAAATACAATATACAAAAATGAAAAAAAGAATAAATGTTAAGTTGACTTAACATTTATTTTATATATTTGTAAAGCTAACTTAACATATAATAATATTAATGAAACTAAAAATTTTAAGAATTATGGCTATAACATTAGGTTTAATAGGAACAACTTTATTAAACAGATTTTTAGAGGGTGGAGCATTTTTTATGTCTTTAATCCTCATTTGTTTATTAACATCAATTTTCTTTACTGCTAAATCTGTTTTTAATCTGAAAACAAATTTGGAAGTTTCGAAAAAAATGCTTCAACATATTGGGGATAGTGGGACCCTTGGATTAGCTTTAGGTGTTATGGGTTCGTTTATAGGACTCATAACTGCTTTTGATGCAATTGAAGCAACTGGTGGTGCTGAACCTTCTTTAGTGGCTGGAGGTTTAAAAGTTGCATTATTATCAACTTTATTTGGACTATTTACTTATTCTACTTCAAAACTTTCAATTCTAATACTTAGAATTGTTCAAAAATAAAATTATGACTATATCTAAAAAGGAAACATCAATACTAATAGAGATTTTTTATTCAGTTGTATTCGCACTAGTTTTTCTTCCATATTTTTATGAAAATCAAAATAAAAATTTGATACTAATGGATGGTTTAATGGATATAATAATTCAAATTGTAATATCCTCTGTAATTTATTTTGCAGTTTGCTATTCTATATTGGAAATTGTTTTTAAAAGAAAAGAATCTAGGGACGAAAGAGACGATATGATAGACTCAAAATCATATAAATTAGGTTACTTACTGTATGAATTAAGCTTATTTATTATTATTGGGTATATCTGTTCACAACTTCAAAATAAAGAATTGTTAAATCTAACTGGAAACCATGAATTGTATAACAGTTTTCAACTTACAGATGGTGGTATTGTTTTTTTAATTCTTGTATTACTTGCATCTATATCAATAATAAAATCCTTATATCATTTTTACTTACATAGAACTAATTAAAATGATATTAAAAAATAACTTAAAAGAAGTCAGACAAAAAAATGGTTTAACCCAAGAGGAATTGGGCAACTATGTTGGAGTAAGTAGACAGACAATTATTTCAATAGAGAGATATAGATACAAACCTACTCTTGAACTAGCTATGAAAATAGCAGCAAAACTCAACACTAAAATTGAAAAATTATTTTTTTTTGAATAATTAGTCTAACTTAAAATAGTCTTATTCTTCTTGACTCCACTTTCTAACTCCAGCAATTTTTCCGCCTCTGATATAGTGTCTTTCATAAAATCTATACCTCTCTATCTCTCCATCTTTTCTATATCTAGTTTCTGTAAAAGGAAACATAACAACAGTTAGATCTTCATCGTGAGAGGGAACAACTGGGATTACGTCGTAAACATTTCTTCGTATTGAATCATATGGTTCATGCATAGACTTTGCAAGTTCAATTAAACTTGGCAGATCAAACTCAAGTCTATCTAAACCCTTTTCTGGATAGAAAAAAACAGTTTCTAAATAATTTTCCTGATTTACAAAATCATAATCTTGATTTACAAAAGCAGTTGAAAAATCAAGAGCTAACTGTGCGTGGTCCATACTTCCGACAGAATAAGTACTTCCCTTGTTATTTCCACTTAAAATCTCACCAACATTTTCAGAGTGTGAAGATTCGTTGTTTTGACAGCTAGTAAATAAAAATGCAATTGTTAAAATAAAACTAATTTTTTTCATGTTTAGAATTTTTGGTTATGCAAATAAATATAAGCCACAAAAATTAAATCTTCAATTACAAATCCATTTTTTATTTAAGAACTTTTATCAAAAGTTTATAAATCATAACTTAGCTGTATGATAAAAACCAATAACCTAAATTTCAATTATGATAATAAGGTGTTTTTCAATTTTAAAAATATTAACCTTAAAAACGGAGAAGATTTATTAATTATTGGTAATTCTGGAATAGGTAAAACAACTCTATTACATCTTTTAGCTGGTCTTTTAAAAACTGACTCTGGTTCCATCAATATTTATGGTCAAGAACTCAAGAATTTCTCCAATCATCAACTTGATCAATTTAGAAGAGAAAATATTGGAATTGTTTTTCAAAGAGCTCATTTTATTAATTCTTTAACTGTTAAAGAAAACCTGCAACTTGCACAATATATTGGAAAAAAAAATAACAATGATAGAATTGAAAATATACTTAAGAACTTAAATATTTTTGATAAATCTGACAAAAAAACTAATCAACTTAGTCAAGGTGAAAAACAAAGAGTATCGATTGCTATGGCTATAGTAAACTCTCCAAAATTAATTTTAGCTGATGAACCTACATCAAGTTTAGATGATTTTAATTGTAAAAATGTTATCAATCTTCTAAAGAAACAAGCTTCTGACTATGGAGCACAATTAATAGTTATTACTCATGATAGTAGATTAAAAGAGCATTTTAAAAAACAATTGAAGCTGTGAATATATTTAAATTGAGCATTAAAAATATTTTGAGTAAGCCGTTGAGTTCTTTCATTAGCTTGGCTCTTTTAACTCTAGGTATTGGAATAATTTCTTTATTACTTCAATTAAATTCTTTAATAAAAGATCAAATGGATAACAACCTTAGAGGAATTGATATGGTTGTAGGGGCCAAAGGTAGTCCATTGC
This sequence comes from Flavobacteriales bacterium, assembly GCA_004214185.1. Taxonomy (GTDB): domain Bacteria; phylum Bacteroidota; class Bacteroidia; order Flavobacteriales; family Flavobacteriaceae; genus MAG-121220-bin8. The sequence goes on from SGZG01000025.1 coordinate 6,160, forward strand.
AACTTATTCTTTCATCTGTTTATCATGTTGATTCTCCAACAGGAAATATTTCATATAAAGAAGCTGAGAAAATTAGTAATAATAGAATGGTTGGTTCTAGTATAAAACTTCTTTATGGCGATAATCATAAAGGTTATAGAATAGTTGGAACTGAAAAAAAATTTATTGACTTATATAAAAGTGTTTTTGAAGAAGGAAAAGAATGGGAAAAACCCTTTGAGGTTATTGTTGGTTCAAAGGTTCATAAAAACCTAAATATTAAAATTGGTGATAAATTAGTTAGTTCACATGGTTTAAGAGAAACTGGAGAATCTCACGAAGATCAATCTTTTGAGGTTGTTGGTCTTTTAAAACCTTCCAATTCAGTTATTGATCAACTTATTATTACCTCACCTGAAAGTGTTTGGGATATACATGATACTCACAATCATAACGATACCAATGACAATTTTGAGAATGAAAATAAACATGATCATGAACACGAAGATGAACACGAGCACGAACACGACGAATATGATGATAAAGAAATAACTGCTATGCTTATAAAATTTAGCAGTCCAATGAATATTATTCAGTTTCCAAGACAAATAAATGAAACTACTAATCTTCAAGCAGCAGTACCTTCATATGAAATTTCCAGATTATTTAAACTCTTTGGTTTTGGAATTGACACTATAAGCTATTTAGCGTATTTAATTATTATTGTTTCAGGCTTTAGCTTGTTTATTAATCTATTTAACGCAATGAATGAAAGGAAATACGAAATGGCTCTAATTAGAACAATTGGTGCTACAAGATTCCAATTATCATCAATGATAATTTTAGAAAGTCTAATTCTAACATTATTAGGATTTGGACTTGGTTTACTTTTTAGTAGGTTTGGTGTTATGTTTGTATCTTCGCTTATGGAAGAGAGTATAAATTACAACCTAAGTTCAATTAAAATTTTGAGTGAAGAATTATGGTTATTAGTTCTATCAGTTATTTTAGGAGTTTTATCCTCTTTAATTCCAGCTATTCAAGTTTATAAAATGAATATATCTAAAATTTTAGCAGATGCGTAAATTAATCTACATATTAGCTTTATTTATAACAAATAGTATTTTTTCTCAGATTGAAATTGATTGGCTTAAATTAAGAGATGTCTACTATAAATCTGAATATAGAGAGGATGCATATGGATATTATCAAATTCCTTTCTTTGGAGAAAAAGTTGAAGCATTAGACAATAAAGAAGTTAAAATTACTGGATATATGTTAACACTGGCTCCTGACGAAGGAGTTTTTGTACTATCTCAAAATCCTTATGCAGATTGTTTCTTTTGTGGTTTTGGAGGACCGGAGTCAGCTATTGAATTAAGACTAAACCCAGGATATGATGATTTTTTGATGGATGAATTAGTTACAGTTACTGGAATTTTAAGATTAAAAAGAGAGGATGTCAGCACCGGAGTTTATGTAATGGATAATGCTACTGCTGTTAAAGAAAAGTAATTTAAATATATGATATAAAAAAACCCTCGTTAAGAGGGTTTTTCTGTTAGGTAAACATATTTTATCTTTTGTAAGTTCCTTCAATTTGACTTGGTATACTACTTACATCAAACCAGTCAGCAAAATCATATACTTTACCATCTTCATTGAATCTAAGTACCCCCATCCATTTGTATGCAATATCAGCTCCAGTTACTGGATCATTAAAGTTCCAGTTTCCATATACTCTCACTCCGTTTGGAGAAGCTGAACTTTCTTCAGTTGAATACAAACTTCCTCCATAATATACATCATCTGTGAATGTTATGTTTTCAAAATTGCCAATATAGAAATTAACTGCATTTGTTAAATCTTCTTTAGTTTTTGTAACATTCATTAAAGCTTCAGGATTATTCCAGGTCAAAGAATCAGCAAAAATACTCATTACTTGTTCAGGGTCTTCCGCTGTAAAACCACTTGCTGCAAGTTTCCAGCTTTCAACATGTTTGTTAAAAATAGCGGTATCCTCAGCTGATGGAGTTGATGAGTTTGTGTTATTTGTAACACAACTAAAAAATAGTGTAACTGATAATAGTGATAATAATAGTTTTTTCATTTTATAAAATTTAATGGTTAATATTTAATTATTTACTGTAGCCATTTACTCTTTCAAGATTTCCTTCAACGTCGAAAAAGAATAGCTGAACTCTTTCTTCTTTGATTTCTTCACCGTTATTCAATTTGGTTGTATGAGTTGAATAAACAGTTGCTCCCGAAGCAGGATCTGTATTTGCAATTTTAATTGGGATAATTGCCCATATATTCCAATTTACAGATTCCTTACCATCATAAAATCCTTTCCAAAATTCTTTGTCTTTAAAATTAATAGTAATAGTTTCTGCAGTTGGAGTGTTTATTACAACTTCTGAAACTCTATCCATGTTTACTAATTCATCAATATTCATATTGTTGTATGCCTCAGCAAACTTTTCAATGAATTCAACTTCTCCTCTATTTGAAAAAACAAAAGGATTACCGCTAGCCTTATTTTGAGATGATATGAATTTACCTCCAAAACTCAGTCCAAATTCATTTTCGTAAGGTCTAAAATCATGAGAATAATACCCATCGATTAATTCATCTTCATTAAAAATATATACGTCAACAGCCCAAATATTTTCTTTGCTTCCATTATAGTATTTTATCTTTTTATTAGACCAAACCTCTACTCTAGTTACATTTTCATTTTCAACAACACTAGGCTCAATTCTGTATGGGGTTATTACTACGGTTTCGATACTATTTTCAAATTGATTTTTCAAATCATTTTCAACATCTTCTCTTGATTGTACAACATTGAAGCTTGCATAAGCTTTTGCGTCTTTATTGTTAAATGCTTCTAACATTGACAAAACTTTTTGTGTAAATTTATTTTTACCAACAGAAATTTTTCCGTTTCCGGTAATAATTTTGTTTTCCCAATCAAGATTTTCGAAAACACTTTCAAATTTTTCTTGGGAGTGCATTCCAGATTTTTTTTGGGAGTGAGTATTAGTTACAAATAATAGCAAAAATAAAATAGTAAGTGTTTTTTTCATTCTAAATAAGTTATTAGTTAATTAAGCTAATATAAAAAACATTCTTTAAATAATGTTTTTTGTGTGTTTTTTAAACTACTTCTCAGTTAATTAATGTAATTTGATTTTATAATGGCATGCTTATTGGTATATATTTTAATATATTTAATTAAATTTGTTGTCATAAATTATGAAATACGATAAAGAACTCAATACGATTGTAGATTTAATTGGTGATAATCATCTATCTACAAGTGAAGACACACCATTAAGAGAGGATGCATTTGATCTATCAGATACTGAAAAAATTGAAATTATTGAAAAAAGAGTTGCAGACATTTTATATACACTAGGAATGGATATGACTGATGATAGTTTAAAAGGAACTCCAAATAGAGTTGCAAAAATGTATGTTAGTGAAATATTCAGCGGTCTAAATCCAAGAAACAAACCTAAAGCATCAACTTTTGATAACAAATACAAATACGGAGAAATATTAGTTGAAAAAAATATTACATTATACTCAACTTGTGAACATCACCTTCTTCCTATAGTTGGTAAAGCTCATATAGCATATATTTCTAATGGAAATGTGGTTGGTTTATCTAAAATGAATCGCATTGTTCAATATTACGCTCAACGCCCACAAGTTCAAGAACGTTTGACTATACAGATTGTAAGAGAACTTCAAAATGTTCTTAATACTAAAGATGTTGCTTGTGTTATAGACGCTAAGCACTTATGTGTTAATCAAAGAGGTATTAAAGACATTTCCAGTAGTACCGTAACTTGTGAATTTGGAGGAGTTTTTAAAAATGAAAGTAAGAAACAAGAGTTCTTAGACTATATAAATCTACCTACAAAATTCTAAAACTCTAAACCATACCTAATTAAAAGTATAAAAAAAGAGGCGTATGCCTCTTTTTTTATTTGATTAAATTTTTAATTATAGTTATTAAAAGCCACCATATTGTTTAAGGATTCTTAAACTGTAATTTGTAGTTTCTTCTACTTTTCCTCTGCTCTTAAAATACTCAGCCTGACCTTTAGAATTATTTTGTTCAATAAATACTTTCCATAACATTAAAGATTCTAAATTGTCTGCACCAAAAGCAGCAAAGTGAGTAGCTCCACCAGGTGTTCCAACATCATAAGTTCCAAATAACATTGCATTGCCTTCATAGTCCCAGACTTCTTTCATAGCTTTGGAATGTGCAGCAATAAGTTTTTCTGGTTCGTAAACTTTAGCCTCATACAGCTGAAAATAACCTTTACTAAATGGGTCTACACCATTTGAAAGTGTAATTCTTCCAGAATAACTAGGACCTCTTTTCTCCATAAACTTAAGTCGATTGGTTCTAAATTGTTGCCAATCTTGACTTGTTTTTTGCCCATCGGCAACTCCAAATTTACCTAGTTCACCAAATGCAACAACTCGATGAGTTCCTAAAACATCACCTCTTTGCATTCTTTCTAAATAAACTCCTCCAGAATTAAATTTAACTCCTTCATAAAAAGAGTCAAAGACATCTGCTAAGGATGATTCCATTCCAGGTTTAACATCAAAGTAATAAACAGTAAAGGTGTTTGTTTGAGATATAGCTGTATTAACAAACAAACCAAACAATAAAAGTGTAAATAATTTTTTCATAATTTTTTGTGTATAATTTAAATAGTTAATTACACTAAATTTATAAAAAACATTCAATATAGAATGTAAATCTAAATAAAAGTTTCTTAATTAAAAGAAGAAGATATGCTTATGGTTTAAGCCTTAAAAGCGAAAAGGTTTGAAAGAGAACTAACCATAGTAATCAAACAAACCAATTCATTTTGGGAAGTGCGAATGTACAATAAATAAAAGTTTAATTACAAAAAAACCCCCGATATCTCGAGGGCTTACTTTTGGGTGGAAGACCGGATTCGAACCGGCGACCTCCTGAACCACAATCAGGCGTTCTAACCAACTGAACTACAACCACCATTTATACCGCGCAAATTTATATTATTTTATCTAATATTTCTAATAAAATATTTTAGTTAATACTTATATTATTGAAAAATTAAAAAATATGAATGAGTTAAATTATATTTCATTAATTATCATGTCTTTATTTTATTTTTTTGCCGGAGTAAGCCATTTTAAAAATCCTGTTTTTTTTCTAAAGATTACCCCAAAATGGGTAATTTATCCTAAAACAGTTAATATAATTGTTGGAATAATAGAAATACTATTAGCTGTAGGGCTGCTATTTCAAAATACAAGATCCATTTCAGCATCACTTATTATAGCACTGCTAATTTTAGTTTTTCCTGCAAATATTAGACATTCAATGATATCCTTAAATAAAAAGAAAAATATAGGCTTAACAATTATGAGGTTACCCCTTCAAGGTGTTCTTATTTATTGGGCTTATAGTTTTATATAAGATTTTCAAGACTACTAACTCCAATAGATTTTTTTGAGGTAAATCCTTCAGCGTGTTCAACATTTATTAATCTACCAAAATCAGCAGATCTATTTATAACGTTGTGAATAAAATTTTTATTGCTAATTGGAGTATCTGGTTCTGTACTGTTGGGATCGAAAAATTGACTTGAGTAAGCTTTAATTGCATTTAATTTAATTTCTATAAATCCAGAAACATCTACTAAAAAATCAGGTTGAGAATTTTTCCATTGAATATAATGATATACATTTTTTGGGCGCCATTCACTTTGATTAGTACCATCATGATCAGTGGATATTTTTCGAAGACCGCTTAAAAAGCAAGCATCACTAACAAGATCAGCAGCACGTGGATGATCAATATGTCTATCATCTTGAGCATTACACAAAACTATTTCAGGCTGATATTTTCTAATAATTTTGATAATTTCTATTTGATGAGTCTTATCGTTTACAAAAAATCCATCTTTAAAATTTAAATTTTCTCTGAAAGAAAGACCAAGGATTTCTGAGGCTTTAGCTGATTCTTGATCTCTTGTTTCAACGCTTCCTCTTGTACCTAGTTCTCCTCTTGTCAGATCTATGACACCTACCTTTTTGCCATTACTAATTTCCTTTGCAATCGTACCACCACATCCTAATTCAACATCGTCAGGATGAGCTCCGAAAGCTAAAATATCTAATTTCAAATTATTCATAACTCATCAAAAGCTTGACTAAGATCATTAATTATATCTTTTGGATCTTCAATACCGACTGAAAATCTCAATAATCCATCAAAAATACCCAAATTTTCTCTTTCCTCTTTAGAAATCTTTGAGTGAGAAGTTAATGTAGGAGAACATATAGTTGACTCTACACCACCCAGACTCATTGCTGATTTTATAAGCTTGATTTTTCTGGTGAATAAAATTGCTTCATCTAAGTTTGACAATTCAAAAGACAACATTCCTCCGTAACCATTCATTTGTCTGGAAGAAAGTTCATGGTCAGGATGTGATTCTAGACCTGGATAGTGAACCGATTTAACTTTCTTGTGATTTAACAAGAAGTTTGAAACTGCCAATGCATTATCATTATGTTTTTTGACTCTTAATGAAAGTGTTTTAATACTTCTTTCCAAAAGCCAAACTGTATATTCACTTAAATTTCCTCCGTAGTTAATTGAGGACTTAACAATCTTTTCAATATTTGATTTAGTAGATGCTAATGCTCCTGCTAAAATATCACTATGTCCGCCTAAATACTTTGTTGCACTGTGAATAATAATATCAATTCCAAAGTCAGCAGGATTTTGATTAATTGGACTTGCAAAAGTATTATCAATAATAGAGATTAAATTATATTTTTTTGAAATGTTTCCAATAGCTTCTAGATCAATTACTTTTAGTAAAGGATTACTTGGGGATTCAATAAAAATAATTTTTGTATTGGGTTTTATTGCATCTTCATAATTATTTATATCAAAACTATCAATCAGGGTATATTCAATATTAAATTTTTTGAATTCTTTATCTACCAAATTTAATGTTCCACCATAAATAGAAGATTGAAATATAACATGATCACCTGATTTAATAAAACTAAACATGGATGAAAAAATTGCTGCTAATCCAGAGCTAAATAATAAAGCTGATTCACAATTTTCTAAATCAGCAATTTTTTTTGATAAAGCTAATTGATTTGGTGTATTAAAGTATCTTGGATATTTATCATTATCTACATCAATGAAATCGTAAGCGGTTGAGGGGAAAAGTGGAGAGGTAGCTCCTTTGTATTGAATATCTTTTAGTTCGCCTGAGTGTACGCATTTTGTACTAACTCCAGTATTTTTTTTCATTTAATTAAGTTTTAATCCACTCAATAACAGAAGGATCATCTGGTTTTGTTCTTGGTGAAATTATTTTCTCAAGATAACCATTTTCATTAATTAAATATTTTTGAAAATTCCATTTTACTGAGGAATCTTTATAACCGTTTTTATTTTTTTTAGTTAACAACTGATAAACTGGATGCATGTCAGAACCTTTTACAGAAATTTTTTCCATCATTGGAAATGTTACTCCGTAATTTTTTAAGCAAAATTTAGCTATATCTTCATTTGTACCTGGTTCCTGCCACAAAAAATTATTAGCAGGAAAGCCAACAATAACAAAATTTTCTGATTTATATTTCTTATACAATTTTTCCAATATTTCATATTGATAGGTTAAACCACATTTAGAAGCGGTATTAACTATCATAACCTTTTTGCCCTTTAAAGTTGACATATCAAAGGAACTACCGTTTAAATCCATTAAAGTGAATTGATGAATACTTTGTTTTTCAACAGTAGATTGATTTTCTTGCGAATTACAAGATATCGTAAATAGTCCCATAAATAAAAAAATTATTCTTTTCACACGGTTTAAACATCAAAACTCATGCCATAAAATTTTAAATGATTTCAGCCGAAAGGCCGGCCTCGAGAAGTTTTGTACATCTGGGTTTGAGATCAGAATAAGAACCAGTTTTTACACTACATTTTCCTTTGTAATGAACTATAATAGAGCATTGTTTAGCTTGTTCAAGAGTATGATCGCAAACTTTCATCAAAGTATCAATAACGTGATCAAATGTATTTACATCATCATTATATAAGATAATCTCGTTTTCATGTGACGAGTCTGAATCAATTAAAATTTCCTCTGATACTTTTTCTTTGGATCCCATCACAATAAATTCAATCAACTATTGGCTTGAATAATATTAAAAAAATCAGAAGCATTTAATGCAGCTCCTCCAATAAGGCCTCCATCAACATCCTTTTTTTCGAATATTTCAGCAGCATTTGCTGGTTTAACACTGCCTCCGTAAAGTATAGCAATATTATTTGCTATTTCTTCGTTAAAATTTTCAGAAATGCAATTCCTTATAAACTGATGCATTTCTTGAGCTTGTTCAGAAGTTGCAGTTTCACCAGTTCCAATTGCCCAAACTGGTTCATAAGCTAGAACAATATTATTAATTGAACTTTCATCTAATTTTAGTATTGTGTTTTTTAATTGATTTTTTACAACATCAAAATGCATTTCTGATTTTCTATCACTTAATTCCTCCCCAAAACAAAAAATAACTCTCATCTTATTTTCAACGGCAAGATTAAGTTTTTTAAGTAACAATTCATCATTTTCGTGATAATATGCTCTTCTTTCAGAGTGGCCAATTAATGTGGTATTAACTCCAATACTTTTTAGCATAGATATTGAAACTTCACCTGTGAATGCACCGTTAGAATTATCATTAACGTTCTGAGATACAACTTCAATGTTAGAATCTTTGGTTAAATCAACTGCAATCTTTAAAAATGGGAAAGAAGGCGCAATTATTATTTCTATTTTACTATCAGTAATTAAACTTTTAAGCTCGTTTATAAGCTTGATAGTTTGATCTAAATCATTATTCATTTTCCAATTACCAGCAACTATTTTTTTTCTCATTTATTTTAATTTTTAATTTTTATTCTAGGGTCAAGCCATTTATAAATTACGTCTACAAAGATATTGATCATTATGAAAATAATCGATATAGTAAGAACTGATCCAATCAAAACAGGAACATCTAATTTATTTAATGAATCAACTATTTCTTTTCCTAGACCATTCCAACCAAAAATATACTCAACAAAAACGGATCCAGCTAGCATACTAGCAAACCATCCTGAAAGAGCTGTTATTACAGGATTAAGAGAATTTTTTATGGCATGGTTCTTAATTACTTGAAACTTTGACAGACCTTTTGAATAAGCAGTAGTAATATAATTTTTAGACAAAACTTTAAGCAAGGAATTTCTCATCATTTGTGATATCACTGCAATAGGTCTAATACCCAAAACAATTGATGGAAGAATGAGATTCTTTAGATTTAGACTAATTTTTTCTCCATAGTCATCTAGATCATATAAACTTCCCGTCATATTAAGACCTGTCAAATCAGCAAGCAAAAAACCAAATATCCATGCAAAAAGTATTGCACTAAAAAAAGAAGGGACACTCATTCCCAAAGTACTAAAGACTTGAATAAAATAATCTATCCAGGTGTTTTTATTTATTGCTGATAATATTCCTAAAAAAAGACCTAAAAAAATAGCAATTATTATAGCTGATAATGCTAAGACAAACGTGTTGGGTAGAGTATTTCCAATAATTTCTGTTACGGATAAACCATTTTTTTGATAAGATTCCCGTAGATAAGGAACCTTAAGAACTAAAACTAATTTATCTATATTTAAAATTTTCACATAATTGTATTTGTTGTCACTTAAATGCGAAATGTTTTCAGGATTTTTTGAATGAACTGAAACTGGAGATAAATCATTCAAATAGTATAAGTATTGATTAAAAATGGGTTTATCAAACCCATATTTTTTTTTTAAAATTTCTAATTGTTCAGAATTTTCATTTTGACCTAACATCATTTGTGCAGGATCTCCCGGTAAGACATTGAAAAGAAAAAAAATGATTGTCACTACCCCAAATAGTGTAATAAATATTTCAACTATTTTTTTTAAAATCAAAATTTAAGAATTTAGCTGTTCTCAAGATGAATTAAGGCAAAAACTGAATAATTTATCATATCCTGATAATTCGCGTCAATCCCTTCGCTTACAAGTGTTTTACCTTTATTGTCTTCAATTTGTTTAATTCTAAGAATTTTTTGAATAATCAAATCGGTTAATGAGCTTACTCTCATATCTCTCCAAGCTTCACCATAGTCATGATTTTTAGCTTCCATTAAAGATTTTGTTGTAGACAAATGTTTGTCATAAAGCTTCAAAGCGTCATTCAAATTTAAGTCAGGAGATTCGACTACTCCTTTTTCAATTTGAATTAAAGACATAATCGAGTAATTAATAATTCCAATAAATTCTGAAAACTGGCCTTCATCGACCTTACGTTCTTTATTAGTTTGAAGACCTCTAATTCTTTGAGCTTTTATAAAAATTTGATCTGTAAGTGATGAAAGTCTTAAAATTCTCCAGGCACTTCCATAATCTTTCATTTTATTTTCAAATAAGTCTCTGCATTTTGACGTAATTTGATCGTAATGATAGGATGTTTCTATAGCCACTTTTTTTTTCTATAAATTTCGTTGAAAAAATTGAATTAGGTAGCTTACTTTTGTTAAAAGTTATCAAAAATATGACAGTAAACATTGATGGATCTCTTTTTGACATGTCTAAACCAAAGATTATGGGCATTTTAAATCTAACTCCTGATTCTTTTTATGATGGTGGACATTTTTCGACTCAAAAAGAAATATTAAATCAAGTTGAAAAAATGATTGATGAAGGTGCTGACATCATTGATCTGGGCGGCTTTAGCTCCAGACCTGGAGCAAAAGAAATAACTCTAGAAGATGAAGAAAAAAGAGTATTACCAATAGTAAAACTAATTTATAAAACTTTTAAAAATGTATTGATTTCTGTGGACACATTTAGAAGTGAATTAGCAAAAAAATCACTGGATAATGGAGCTAAAATTATAAATGATATTTCAGGTGGTGATTTGGACAAAGAAATGTTTAAAACTATTGGCAAGTATAAAGTTCCTTACATAATGATGCATATGAAAGGGATACCAAAAAATATGCAAGACAATCCAAATTATGAAGATGTAACAGTTGATATTATAAAAGATTTTTCCAGAAAAATTGAAAATGCTCTAAGCCAAGGAATAAATGATATAATAATTGACCCTGGATTTGGATTTGGAAAAACTCTAAATCATAACTATGAAATTCTTAATAATTTAGAACTATTTAAAATTTTAAA
>SGZG01000026.1 GCA_004214185.1 Flavobacteriales bacterium
ATCCTGTAGAATTTGAATTAATAAGAAGTCCCGGTGGTTTTACAGCTAATATGATCTTTGACAGGAGCAAATATGATGTGAAATACAACTCTGGAAGTTTTTTTGAAAATTTAGGAGACAGATTGATTCTGGATGATATAGAATTGTCAGCAGATCTTTACTTTCAATAAATATTAAAGGCTAATTTTTATCGACGAAAATACATTTTTGTAGGTTAAATAGTTATTTTTGTGTTTTTTATGGAAATAAGAAAACTCGAAAATAATGATATAAATCAGGTGATTAAAATTTGGACTAATTCTTTTAGCAGAAATTTTGACAAACCGATCAACCCCAACTACCTAAGCGATCCTAACTCAGTTACTATTGTAATGTCAGAGGAAAAGATTATAGTTGGTGTTGCTACATTGCATATAATTAAAAAGTTAACCAGAATATTAGGACTTATTGAGGACGTTGCTGTTAACGAAGATTACAGAGGACTAGGTATTGGCAAAAAACTTGTAAAAGAGCTTATAAAAATTGGCAATGAAAAAAATTGTGATAAAATTGTATTAAGCTCATCCGAAAAAAACTCAAAATTTTATGAAAAAATTGGGTTTCAAAAAAATGAACTTCAAATGGTAATCAGAAATTAATGTGTGGAATAGTAGGATATATAGGTAAAAAACCTGTTTATGATATTTTAATAAATGGTTTAAAAAGATTAGAATACAGAGGTTATGATTCGTCCGGTGTAATGATCTATAATGAAAAAACATTAATTAAAAAAACCAAAGGAAAGGTCTCTGATCTTGAATCACTTTTTAAAAGTCCTAACGAAAAATTAGGTTCAATTGGAATAGGGCATACTAGATGGGCAACTCACGGGCCTCCAAATCAGATAAATTCTCACCCTCATACATCCAACTCTGGCGAAATTACTCTCGTACACAATGGAATTATTGAAAACTATAATTCAATAAAAAAAATTCTTTCAAAAAAAGGTTATGTTTTTCATTCTGACACTGATTCAGAAGTTTTAGTAAACCTAATTGAAGACATAAAAAAAACAAAAAAAGTTAAACTAGGAAAAGCTGTTTATTATGCTTTAAAACAAGTTGTTGGTGCTTATGCAATTGTTGTTTTTGATTCTAAAAATCCTAAAGAAATTGTTGGTGCAAGGCTTGGCAGTCCTTTGGCTATTGGAGTTGGTGATTCTGAATATTATTTTGGGTCTGATGCTACTCCTTTTTTAGAGTTTACAAAACGTTGTATTTATCTTAACGATAATGAAATGTTTATAGTTAATTTAAAAAAGGGGCTAACACTTAGAGAAATTAAAAAGGATTCCATTATTGATCCTTACATACAAGAGCTCAAACAAAATATTAATCAAGTTGAAAAAGGTGGTTATGAGCATTTTATGTTAAAAGAAATATTTGAACAACCCCAGTCCATAATAGATACTTTCAGAGGAAGACTTATTTCTGCTAATGATCCTATCTCAATATCATCTTTAAAAAAACATTTCGAGATTTTTAAAAATGCTAAAAGAATTATTTTTATTTCATGCGGAACCTCTTGGCACTCTAGTCTTTTAGCTGAATATTACTTCGAGGAACTTCTTAGAATACCTGTTGAGGTTGAATATGCGTCAGAATTCAGATATAGAAATCCCGTAATACATGAAGGCGATATTGTAATTCCTATTTCGCAATCTGGCGAAACTGCTGACACACTTGCTGCAATAAAAATGGCCAAGGAAAAGGGAGCGTTTCTTTATGGAATATGTAATGTAGTTGGATCTTCAATTGCAAGGGAAACTCACACTGGGATTTACACTCACGCTGGTTCTGAAATTGGGGTAGCTTCTACAAAAGCATTTAGTTGCCAAATAAGCCTTCTCTTGTTAATGGCATTAAATCTTGGAAAAAAGCTTGGAACTGTCGAACCTGACAGATATAAAAGAATACTTGCTGAACTTAGTAAACTACCGAAAACTATTGAAAGTGTATTAAAATCAAACTCAGAAATTGAATCGATCTCTGAAAAATATTTAGATTCCTCAAACTTTCTTTATTTGGGAAGAGGATATAATTTTCCAATTGCTCTTGAAGGAGCATTAAAGCTTAAGGAAATTTCTTACATACATGCAGAAGGATATCCAGCAGCAGAAATGAAACATGGGCCAATAGCGCTAATTGATGAAAACATGCCGGTAGTAGTGATCGCTACGCGAAAAGGTAATTATCATAAAGTTGTTAGCAACATTATGGAAATAAAAGCTCGTGGAGCTAAAATCATTGCAGTAGTTTCAGAAGGTGACCAGGAAATAGAAAAACTAGCCGACCATATAATTGAAATTCCAAGTTGTGATGAATTAATCGCACCTATTTTAGCGAATATTCCTCTTCAACTACTTTCATACCATATTGCAAATAAAAAAGGATGTAATGTTGACCAACCTAGAAATTTAGCAAAGTCAGTAACAGTGGAATAATTTAAATTATTGACTCTCCATTTTCATCTGTTGTTAATATTTCCGTCATGTAATCAAAAAAAGGTCTAATTAATAAAAATGCTTCCTCAACTTTATTGATAAAATCTTTATTACAAACTTCATTTTCTGAAAAAGAAATTTTAAAAACAAATTGTTTTTTTCTAATTAAATCAATGTCTGGATGATTTTTATCGAAATTTCTTGGTGCTGTTTTTAATTCATTACCCTGCAAAGAACCCCATGTTGAGTAGATTTCTTTTTGGGCAATTATTTCTCTTAAAGCTTCAGCATCATATAAAAGTTCTTGTCGAATTCTCTTCAAATCTTTAGGGTTTGGGTCCCAAAAACCACATGCAAGAAAACTATTTTTAGGTGATATATGCAAATAATATCCACCCCTATACTGAGGTTTTGTTCGATTCCAATATAATCCAAAATGAGTTTTGTAAGGAGTTTTATCTTTAGAAAATCTAACATCCCTGTATATTCTAAATAGCTTAAATCTATCAATAAAGTCTGAGTTATTAAGCCTATTTTTTATTTCATCCCCAAAAAGCTTAATCTCAAACTCTAAATCTTTAAAAGTTGACTTGTTTTTGGTAAACCAATCTCTATTATTATTTTTTCTAAGGGAATCAAAAAACAGAAATGTTGACTTTGGAATTAACATCTACTTATTAATTTCAATAAATTTAAGTAGTAAATCCAAGCTTTCGTATGGTCTTTCTTCCATTGGGATATGCCCAGTCTCTTTCATTATGTCTACTTTTGAATTAAGTAATGCCTTTTCAAAAAGCCTAGCGTTTTCTACAGGAATCCAAGAATCTTCATTACCCCACAAAACTTGGGTTGGTGTTGAGATTAGCTCTAATCTTTTAGTGTAATTAGATGACTTTAAAGATGATCTAACAATGAAAGCTTCTCTGTTATTTTCTCTTAACATTAAATCACGATAGGTGTCTATTTTTTCATCGGTCAATTTATTTTTGTCAAAATAAACTTCCTTTAGAGTGTTTTTAACAAAAAATCTCGGAGTTACATATCTTAAAACATCCTTAACCAATGGTGCTCTAGATAATCTAAACACAAGTGGACTCTTTTTATTTTGATTTAAAAAACCACCAGGATTTAGAAGACTTAATAACTTCACTTTTTTGGGATACTCAGAGGTATAATACCAAGCTATTGAGCCTCCAAGAGAATTTCCTGCTAAAATAAATTCCTCAATTTGTAATGTGTTTAAAAATGTGTTTAAAAATTTAGAGTAATCTGGAATCAAATATTTATGTTGAGGATGTGGACCTGTAAGCCCATAAGCTGGTAAATCTAATCTGATAACTCTAAATCTAGTTTTTAATACATCAGTCCACTTATCCCAAGTATGCAAAGACGCCCCAGTGCCATGAAGCAAAACTATAACTTCTCCAGTTCCTTCATCTCTATAATGAACATCCATTCCGTCAACTGAAACAAATTTTGAATTTTGATTTGCATACTTCTGCTTTAGTTCAGCAACTGAAATATCAGGACTATACAAAAAGCTAACTATTAAACCACCAATTATGAGTATAACAACCAATAGATTTAATTTCCTATTTATCATACTTTTTCAAGTTAATGAATTAACGGCATACTGTTTGTGTATGAATTCTAAAAAATACTTAATGTCAAAACTTTTAAAAAATACAATTACATTAACTTTAGTTTTAATTATAAGTTCTTGTTCAACTGATAATTCAGGGGAAATCGAAACTGGACCTAAAACAATTTATGAAATTCTTGCATCCGAAGTAAATTACACTACGCTTACAAACGCCCTTGAAATTACAGGGCTAGATGATGTACTAAACGGCAATGAGACTTATACATTATATGCCCCTAGCAATTCAGCCTTTAGTCTGTTTTTGAGTAGTCAAGGGTTAAATAGTTTGAATGATGTTCCTGTAAATGACTTAAAAAAACTACTATTGAATCATGTAATGGTTGATGCTATGCTCTATAGAGATTTCAAGACAGGCTACTATGAAACTGCTGCAAGTTTCATTAATGGAGGAAACATGAGAAATATTTCAATGCATGTTAAACAAGTTAACATGGTAGTAACCTTGAACGGCTCGTCAATGATTACTCAAGGTAATGTTGTTGCAGCCAATGGAATAATTCACACAGTTGATAATATAATACCCTTACCATCTGTAGTTACTTTTATTCAAGCTGATCCAAATCTTAATAATTTATTGTCTGCGGTTACAAGGGCTGATTTAACAACAGATTTTGTTACTATTTTAAATTCAAATATTTCTGAAAACACTTTAGCTCCATTTACAGTTTTTGCACCAGAAAATAAAGCCTTTACGGATTTGTTACTTGAGCTTGGTGTTCAAGAATTTTCAGACATTGATGAACCTACATTAAATGCAACTTTAACTTATCATGTTATTTCAAAAACTAATGCGCAGTCAGCTAGTTTGTCTGATAACTTAGAATTAAATACTCTGGGAGGGGTTATAACAGCAAATGTTACTGGAGGTGCTACCCTTACAGATGGAAATAACAGAATATCAAAAATTACAGCTGTCGATGTACAAGCCAACAATGGCATTATACACATAATCGATAAAGTAATTTTACCTAATTAATAATTGTTTAATTATTAATTCCAAGGAGAGCTTCATGTTTACATGGGGCTCTTTTTATTTAAAATCCTCCCAAAAATCTTTTTTGAATTCCTTTAAATAAATTGGTAAAACCTGATTTTTTTCATCTATTTCTTCAAACTGAACTTTATCAAGAGACCTAACCTTGAATACTTGTAGTTCAGTATTATAAATTGAGGAAGAAGTAAAGTCTAATTTAGCTGAAATTTGATTTTGTTTTTTTCTGCCCTTAACAAACTTGTTTTTTTCAATAATTTTAAACGGTCTCTTGATTGATATTTTATTACCTCTTGAATTTTGATAATAACTCAAACTATATTTTTCATTTTCAAACTTTGAAAATACCATTCTTCCTTTTTCTAAATTTGAAGAAAATGAAACTCCTAATAATTTAAAGTTAGATAACGGTTTTATGTTTTGATAATCAATTCTAACAACAGCATAATCATCTGAATTAACATAAATAGTACCTTTATATTTGTCACCTCTTTTGGGATAACATTCAATTACATAAACCAATTCATTACCTAAATAAGTTAATTCTGAATTAGAAAAAATATAGTTCTTAGATTTAAGAATAAAATTTAGTTCAGAATTTGGATTGAAAAATGATTTTAAATAAACACTCTGAATTCTTCCTTTTTGACCAATTGAAAAATTTTCTTTTCTTTTAATTTCTTCCTCTTTAAGTTTATTTAATTGATCTTGATTTGTACTGTCTATTTCCCAAAGACCGTTAAATGTTAAATCACCAGAAAAAGGAAGCCAGCCGGATCTTATTTTAAAATAAGAGTTTGATTTTAAATTTTCTCTCAATGATTTCTCTAATTTATCACCTAATGATTTGGACAAATCACTTTCATTATCGTCGTTAGTTCTTCTAGATTTGATAAGTTTAATTTTTGGGACATCTATGTTTGAGTTCACATAGTAATATGACAAACTTTCAAGCTCATTTTTACTTTTTTTAGGTAAGTTATTAGTCATACTGTCCATGGACTCTGCGGTTAAGTCTTTTATTGTAGATTTAAATTTATTCAACTTAAATTTTTCTAGTTCTTGATTGAACTCCTGTCTAAAAAATAATTTGTTTTCAGTGATATTAAAATTGTAATTTTTATCAATGTATAGTTTAACGCTGTCAATTATTTCATTAGATGATAATTGATTGTTTGTAACTACAACATTTTTTAAAGAGATAGTTTTAGGGACTAATCTAATAATGCTATCATTAAATATATCAAGAGAGAATTGTTTTGGTTCAAATCCCATTGAAGAAATAAACAATGAATCTTTTTTAGAATATTGTTCAGGAATTAGTTCAAATAATCCATCTTCATCTGAAATAATCCCATTATTATTAGAAAAAAATATTGTAGCGAAAGGAACAGGCTCAAAAGAAATTGAATCAATTATTTTAACCTTTTTTGATTGAGCTTTGATGTTAAAAGATATTAAAATTAACAGCAAAAAATATATGTTCTTCACTGTGTAAAACTACAATTATTTTTAAAGTTTAGTATATTTAAGGATGGGTAAAAAAATAATTCAAATTTTAATTTCCTTTTTTGTTTTTGGATTTTGCTTGCTTTTAGCAACATTAGCAGATTCTGAAAATGTTTCAGATTCATTTTCTTTAAAAACTTTAATTGTTTACATTTTTCTTATTCAATGGATTGTTTTTATTCCTTGTTACGTTTTAAAAACTGAAAAAATATATGATCTAACTGGAAGCTTTAGTTACGTGTTTGCAATAATTTATGTTTTATACAATTCTTCTCAAAGTATTCCAAGTTTAATATTAGGTGCTGCAATAATTTTCTGGGCAGTAAGACTTGGACTTTTCCTTTTTTTTAGAATTAAAAAAGCAGGTGAAGACAAAAGGTTTAAAGAGATTAAACAATCCCCTACTAGATTTTTTTTAGCGTGGTCTCTTCAGGGAATGTGGGTTTCAATTTGCAGTTTGTGTGCACTAACAGCGATTTCAAATGAGTCTGGTGTAATTGAAAACATCTATTTCTATTTAGGACTTATAATATATCTAGCTGGGATTTCAATTGAAATTATTGCTGATAAACAAAAATCAAGATTTAGGTCATTTGATGAAAATAAAAATAAATTCATAACTACTGGTCTTTGGTCAAAGTCTAGACATCCCAATTATTTAGGGGAAATACTTCTTTGGTTTGGAATTTCTGTAATGTCAATTTCATCTCTATCCGGATTACAATATGTAACTTTAATTTCACCATTGTTTAGCTATGTTTTAATTGTTTATGTTAGTGGTGTTAGGATTCTTGAAGAGAGTGGTAAAGAAAAATGGGGACATCTGGAATCCTATAAAGATTACATAAAAAACACGCCTATTTTATTTTTTAAAAAATTTTAATGAAAGAAAATAAACCTCTAATATATAGAAAATCAAAAGGTCAAATTGTTGTTGAGGGTAGTGTAATACTAACAAATGAAAATGGAGAAAAAATACAACATGGCAAAAGATTTACTTTATGCGGATGTACAAAATCGAAAAACCTCCCCTTTTGTGATGGATCACATAAATATTAATCTTACAATAATTTATCTCTAGAGAGATTATTCATTCTTTTGTCTATATTGACTAGTCCCCTCAAAATTTTTTAAAAGAAATTAGTATCTTCAAAGAACAAAATTCAACAACAATTAATTATTATGGATAATTCAATATCAAAAAGTAAACTATTTACTGCATCTTGTATTTCTCTAATAGTAACTGCAATGACATTTGCAATTAGAGCAGGAATTTTAACTGACTTAGGGGTTCAATTTGAACTTAACGACACACAGCTTGGATATATAAATAGCCTCGCATTTTTAGGCTTTCCGGTGGCTACGGTTATAGGTGGTTTGTTATACAACGTTTTAGGTGCAAGAAAACTTATGATTATAGCCTTTTTCTCTCATCTTTTAGGCTTAGTCATGACAATTTATGCTGGTGGATTTGCTACTCTTTTGATTTCATCCTTTTTTATTGGGTTTGCTAATGGTTCAGTTGAGGCTGCCTGTAACCCTTTAATTGCAGACATGTATACGGATAATAGAACTACAATGCTTAATAAGTTTCATGTTTGGTTTCCTGGAGGAATTGTAATTGGTGCTCTTACTTCCAATTTCATGACAAGCTTTGGCCTAGGGTGGCAATTACAAATTGCTGTGATGATAATTCCAACATTGATTTATGGATATTTATTTTTTAAGGAAGAATTTCCTGAAAGTGAAAATATTGAAACAAATACATCAACAAATATTCAATCTTTATTAAACCCATTATTTCTGTTTATAATGGCCTGTATGACTTTAACTGCGATTTCAGAATTTGGTCCTCAACAGTGGATAGAAAGAATTCTTGGTAATTCAGGCGCAAATCCAATGTTAGTTCTTGCTTTAGTAACTGGAATCATGGCCCTTGGTCGTTATTTTGCAGGACCAATAGTACATAAACTTAACCCCATAGGAGTATTATTGATGTCCGCAGTTTTGACTACTGTTGCTGTATATTCAATGAGTACTGCAGAAGGAGGAATGATTTACTTTGCTGCTATTTTATTTGCATTTGGAGTGTGTTATTTCTGGCCAACCATGATAGGTTTTGTTTCTGAATATATCCCTAAAACTGGTGCTCTTGGAATGTCTCTCGTTGGTGGTATAGGAATGTTGTCTGCTTCAATTTGGCAACCAGTTATTGGGTCTTGGCTTGATTCAGAAAAAACCAAAGCACTTGCTTCTGGAGTAAGTGAAAGTGCAGCTGAACTTGTTGCAGGTCAAGCAGCTTTAGCCAATATGGCTTACTTCCCGCTTACCTTAGTTGTATTATTTGGAATTTTATTTGCCTTTCGAAATAAACTCGAAGAAAAAAGGATTTAATAATCAAAATATTAAAAAATTAAAATGAGTAAAAAAATTAGGTTAGGAATTTTAGGCGGTGGTGGTGATTCATTAATTGGTGTTCTCCACAGGGTTGCCTCAAGCATGTTTGATAGATATGAAATTATTGGAGGAGTATTTAACCCAAATTATGCTGACAATTTAGCTTTTGCGCAAAAGCTAGGTTTAGACGAATCCAGAATCTACATTGATTTTGAAACTATGATACAAAAAGAGTCTGAACTGGACCCTGAAATACGAATGGAAGTAGTTTCTGTTTTAACCCCCAACTTTCTTCACTATCCAATGGCTAAAAAATTACTTGAAAATAATTTTCATGTAATTTGTGAAAAACCATTAACTACAACATACAAAGAAGCTTTAGATTTAAAAAGAATTCAAAGCTCTAAAAATTTAGTTTTTGCTGTTACTTATACCTATACAGGATATCCTATGGTAAGACAAATGACCAAAATGATTGCTGATGGAGTCATTGGAAAACTTCAAAAAGTTGATGCTCAATATTTACAAGGCTGGCTTAATCCTGTCATACACGAAAAAGAAAAAAGAAATTCTACCTGGAGATTAGATCCTAAAAAATCTGGTATTAGTTGCTGTGTAGGTGATATAGGAACCCACGCTTTTAACATGGTAGAACTCGTCACTGGAATGAAAGTTAAAAAAGTTTTAGCCGATTTAAATACCCTCTACGATGATAATCCAATGGACATTGATGCAAACATTCTAGTTAGATTTTCAACAAATATGAAAGGAACCATTCGATCAAGTCAAATAGCAACTGGGGAAGAAAACAATTTAAGAATAAGTGTTTATGGTGAAAAAGGGGCTCTAAAATGGGAACAAGAAAATCCAAATTATTTATACCATCTAAATGACGATAAACCTCTTCAAGTGTTAAAATCTGGGCATGCATATAATAATGGTATATCTTTAGACGGGACAAAGTTACCACCTGGACATCCTGAGGGAATTTTTGATTCAATGGGTAATATTTATAAAGGAGTAGCAAGAGCAATACGAAAAGAAACTTTTTCAAAAGAAGAATTCCCCTCAATAAATGACGGAGTTAGAGGAATGGATTTTATTGAAAAAACTATTGAATCTAATTCAAAAGGTAATGTTTGGATAGAACTTAATAATTAAATAAATGAAAACAATTAAAGGACCAGGAATATTTCTAGCTCAGTTTGTTGGAGACAAAGAACCTTTTAATAACCTAAAAAATATTTGTGAATGGGCGAGCGGTTTAGGTTATAAAGCTGTTCAAATTCCAACTTGGGAAGATGGATTAATTGATTTAAAAAAAGCAAGTGAAAGCAAAACATATTGCGATGAAATAAAGGGAACAGTAAATGAAACTGGAATGGAAATTTCAGAGCTTTCTACCCATTTGCAAGGTCAACTTGTAGCTTCTCACTATGCCTACGATAAAATGTTTGATGTCTTTGCGCCCAAAACCCTTCAAGGAAATGTGAAAGGCAGAACAGAGTGGGCAATTGATCAGTTAAAACATGCCTCCAATGCAAGCAAACATTTGGGACTTACAGAAATGGCAACTTTTTCAGGATCACTACTTTTTCATACGATGTATCCATGGCCACAAAGACCTAACGGTCTTGTTGAAACTGGGTTTAATGAATTAGCTAAAAGGTGGGAGCCAATATTAAATCACTTTGATAATAATGGTGTTGACGTGTGCTATGAAATTCATCCCGGAGAAGATCTACACGATGGTGTAACTTTTGAAAGGTTTTTAAACGCTACTAAGAATCACTCAAGAGTAAAAATATTGTATGATCCTAGTCACTTTATATTACAACAAATGGACTACTTAAAGTATATTGATCATTATCACGAGTTTATAAAAATGTTTCATGTAAAAGATGCAGAATTTAATCCAAACGGAAAATCGGGAGTTTATGGTGGATATCAAGATTGGATTGATAGACCTGGAAGATTCAGATCTCTTGGAGATGGTCAAGTAGACTTTAAAAGCATTTTTTCTAAACTTAGCCAATACGATTTTGATGGTTGGGCAATTCTTGAATGGGAATGTTGTATTAAATCTTCTGAGCAAGGAGCCAAGGAAGGTTCCAAATTTATTAAGGACCATATCATTGAAGTTTCAGAAAAGGCTTTTGATGATTTTGCATCAGGAGAAACAGATCAAAAACATATAAACAATATTTTAGGGCTTTAACATTATGAAAAATTTTCTTTTAACTTTCGTTTTGATTTTATTTTCATGTAGTAACTCTACTTATGACTGTGGAGAAATTGATAGTAAATATGAACAAAATGGAGAATATTTTTTAGTTCTAATACTTAGCGATGCAACTGGAGATGAGGCAGGTAGAATTTATGGAGATGCCAGTGTTGATAAAGAAACTTACCTTTCCAAAAACATTGGAGAAGAGCATTGTATTGAAGAATAAAAATTAAATTATGGAAACATACTCATGTACAAAATGTGGAATGTCAGTGAATGCGACTTGTGGCAAGTGTAATATCCCTCTTCAAAATGGGTATATCACCTTAAACGATGGTTCTCAAGTCCAAGTTTCAAAATGCCCTTCTTGTGAGGGAAAAATAAAATCTCCACTTTGTTGTGGAGAGGATATGAGCTGCGCATTATAAGAAGAACTCCATATTAGGGTCTGCTACATTGAAGCCTTCTCTAATTACCCTATTATATTCGGAAGAATCTGAGTTTAATAAAGGATTGGTATGGTTTAAATGTATAAAGTATATCTTGTTTTTTTCCGATTTGTCCAAGGGATTAAATAATTTCAAGCTTTCTATTATAAAAGGGTGAGGTATTTCGGAAATATCCCTATTATTAACTTCTTTTTCATCATAAAAAGTTCCATCTAAAAAAGCATAATCAACGTTTTTTATTAATTCGACAATTGAGTTATTCCACTTTTCCCACTTATCTATGTCAGGAATATATAATGCACTCTTTGTATTGCCTTCAATTAAAAATCCAACTGTTTCAGAATATTCATCCCTGTGGGGAACTTGAATAGGAGTTATACTCAAATTACTTTCTAAAGTTATTTTTTCTCGGTCATAAATTCTTTTAAGCATAACATTTTCAAGCTTTACTAATTGATTCCAAGGTCCGTTATCTTGTATAAAATTGTAAAACCTTGGCATTAAATACAATGGTATATTTTTACTATTCATAGCTTCTCTTCCAAAGTTTAAAAGACCTGAATAATGTCCCATATGAGCATGGGTCAAAAAAATACCATTTAATTTTTCAGAGGGATTTGAAGTGCCAATCAGAGCTTTTAATTGATGGTTAATATTTGGTGTTGCATCAATTAAATAATTTGTTTCATTTTTAAGGTTTGAAATTCCTAAACTTGAAACCCCAACCCTAAAAGTGTTGTTTTTAAAATACTTTAAGCAACAAACTTTATTGCAACCCATATGAGGAATACCTCCATCTTGAATAGTTCCTAAAACTTTTAAAATAACATCATTTGGTTTATTTCTTTTAATTGTGTTAGTTTTTTGACAAGCAGATAAGAATATAATCAGTATAAAAAAAAGCCCCTTCAAGTTTCTATAAAAAACCATCAGAGTTTAATCAAATAAAGCTTTTAGTTCTGTTGCATCTTTGGCTTGTAGTTTACCAGCCAACACAAGACTTAACTGTCTTCTTCTTAATGCAGCATCAAATCTTTGTTTTTCAATTTCAGTTTCAGGAAGGAGTTGTGGAACCTTTACTGGATTTCCATTTTTGTCAACAGCTACAAAAGTGAAAATAGCTTCATTTACTTTAGTTTTTATTTTATTATCTCGCGATTCATTCCAAACTTCAATAAAAACTTCTAAAGATGTTGTGAAAGCTCGAGAAACCTTTGCTTCTAAGGTCAATACACTGCCAAGAGGAACTGGCCTAGAAAATGCAACATGATTAATAGATGCGGTAACCACAATTTGTTCTGCATGTTTCCCCGCTGCAATAGAGGCGACTCTATCCATACGAGCTAATAATTCTCCTCCAAATAAATTATTAATAGAATTTGTATCACTAGGTAATACCAAATCTGTTGTGGTAGTCTTAGAATTTTCAGGTGTTTTAGTGTGCATTTTATTTTTGACCGTTAGCATCGAAGATCCAAGCATTTTTATTTTCTTTAGCTTGAATTAATCTTAAATTTTTGACAGCCTCATTTCTATCAGAAAACCCTTCAAATGCAACCGGGGTGAGCCCCTTGTCATTGAGGGGAAGAATTCTTGAATCGTAACCTTTTTTTCTTAGGGTATTGACAAGAGTTTGAGCATTATTAGTAACTCTAAAAGCTCCTGCAATAATAAAAAACTCAGAAGGTTTCTTTTTAACATTCAATGTCAAAGAAGGCAGAGAGCCTAAATCAAAAACAGCTCTTTCTACAATAGATTTAGATTGATCTCTTAAACTTTGCTCATAAACTATTTTCTGTTCTATAAGGTCATTGTTTACATTAATATATATTGACGCTGACCCAAAAATTAAGCATCCCCAAATTGCAGCTTGTTTAAAGAAACTTGTTTTTTCAAGTTTCTTAATTGGTTTTATTTTAGGATTTTTAAATGTTACATCAACAGGTTTAATGTTAATTGATGACAACCCAAATGATTCTTTTAGATAATTTTTTGAATCAGAAGGATTAAATATTATTTTATTTTCCTTACTTAAGCTCAACTCACCAATGTCTTTTAATTTAAATGGGGCCTGCTTTAAAGTATGATTAATTTTTACAACTTCTTGATGTATTTGTTTTAACGCTAAGGCGTAATCAATTTTTAAAGATTGACTTGCATGTTTTGCTAAAAGACCATCATTATTTTTTATTTGAGAATTAAAAGAAATCTGTTTAGAAGGGGGATAAAATTTTTCTTTTATTAAGTCATAGTGGGCAGACTTAAAAGTTCCAATAAAACTTCCAAGTCCTGGAACTGTAACACATTCATGGTTAACTAATAACTCTGAAATAAGTTTTGATAGTTGCATCTAATAAAATTACATTTTTTTGATTAAATTTTTAAATAATTTTTAATCTAATTATAACCCAATTTATTTCTAACTCGATTCAAAACTTTAGATGCTACTGAATTAGCTTTTTGAGCACCTTGATTTAAAACTTTGTCCAACTCATCTTTATTAGACATATAATAGTTAAATCTATCTCTTTCCTTAGAAAAGTGAGATAAAATATATTCTAGTAATTCTTTTTTTGCATGTCCATATCCATAACCTCCTTTTGAATAGTTTTGCTCCATTTTAATTACTGATTTATTATCTGCAATTAATTTGAAAATTTTATAAACGTTACAACTCTTGAAATTTTTAGGATCTTCAATAGGCGTGCTATCAGTTTGAATAGCCATCACTTGTTTTTTTAATTCTTTTTCAGGAAGAAAAATATCAATGATATTTCCCTTTGATTTACTCATTTTTTCACCATTAGTTCCTAAAACCAGTTCAGTACTTTTGTTAACTTTCCCTTGCGGGAGAATAAATGTTTCACCAAAAATATTATTAAATCTTGAAGCGACATCTCTAGTCATTTCTAAATGTTGTTGCTGATCTTTGCCAACAGGAACTTCTTCAGCATCATAAAGCAATATATCCGCAGCCATTAACATTGGGTAAGTGAATATCCCTGCATTAACGTCACTTAACCTATCTGATTTATCTTTGAAAGAATGTGCAAGAGTTAATCTCTGAAATGGAAAATGACACGATAAAACCCATGCCAATTCTGTTGCTTGAGGCACATCACTTTGTCTGTAAAAAATTGTTTTTTTAGTATCTAAGCCAAACGAAAGCCACGCTGCTGCTGTGGCATAAGTATTACCTTTAAGACTCTCTTTATCTTTAATTTGAGTTAAAGAATGTAGGTCAGCTATAAACAAAAAAGATTCATTTTCTGGTTTATTAGACATTTCAATAGCTGGCTTTATAGCTCCCAAAATATTTCCTAAATGTGGAGTGCCTGTGCTTTGGATTCCTGTTAAAATTCTTGACATTTATCTAAGATTATTAACAAAAGTAATAGTTTTAAAAATTATATCGTCCATTTACTTACATTTACACACATGATTAAGTTCATAAAAATGTTTGCATGTGGTCTATACAATGTATGGTTCTACATTTTGGCAGCAACTGGAATAATTATTTGCTTTCCTCTATTTTTTATATTTAGCTTAAAAGAAGAATGGTACCCCACTTTTTATTGGGTGGCAAGAAACATCTGGGCAAAGCTTATTTTATTTGGAATGGGGTTTTTCCCTAAAGTAGAATTTTCAGAACCTTTATTAAAGGGTAAAAACTATATGCTTACCGCAAATCACAAAAGTATGATTGACATTATGCTAATGCTTCAAATAAGTAAAAATCCTATAGTTTTTGTTGGAAAAAAAGAACTTGTTCGTCTGCCTGTATTCGGCTATTTCTATAAAAGAGTTGCTATAATGGTTGACCGGGAAAATGCGAAAAGTAGATCGGCTGTTTATGGACATGCTGAAAGAAGGTTAAGCCAAGGCTTAAGTCTTTGTATTTTTGCAGAAGGTTTGGTGACTTCCCCGGAAATAACTTTGGCTCCTTTTAAAAATGGAGTTTTTAGATTTTCAATACATTACCAAATACCGATAGTTCCTATGTCATTTTATGATTGTGAAAGAAGATATCCCTACCATTTTTCATATAATCACTTTGTGGGAGGTCCAGGAATTCTCAGGGCAAAAGTCCATAATCACATAGAAACTAAAGGCCTAAAAGAAAGTGATATGGAAAATCTGAAACAAAAAGTTTATGATTTTATGCTTAAGGATTTAGAACCTATGCTTTAGAAGCTTCAACTATTTTAGCCTCAATTTCATCACAAAGCTCTGGATTATCTTTTAGTATTGACTTCACAGAGTCTCTTCCTTGACCAAGTTTTGTCTCTCCATAACTAAACCAAGAGCCACTTTTATCTATAATGTCGTATTCAACACCTAAATCAATTATCTCTCCCATTTTAGAAATTCCTTTACCATACATAATATCAAACTCACTAACTTTAAAAGGTGGTGCAACTTTATTTTTAACAACTTTGACTCTAGTCTTATTGCCTAATACATTTCCATTAGTATCCTTAATTTGTGTGGATCTTCTAATGTCAAGTCTTACTGAAGCATAAAATTTAAGTGCATTTCCTCCAGTCGTAGTCTCAGGATTTCCAAACATAACTCCAATTTTTTCTCGAAGTTGGTTTATGAACATTACTGTGCAATTAGTTTTGCTAATATTAGAAGTTAGTTTTCTAAGAGCTTGAGACATTAATCTAGCATGAAGACCCATTTTTGAATCACCCATTTCTCCCTCAATTTCACTTTTAGGAGTCAATGCAGCAACTGAATCAATCACAATAATGTCTATTGCACCTGACCTTATTAGATTGTCTGCAATTTCTAGAGCTTGCTCACCATTATCAGGTTGAGAAATGATTAATTCATCAATGTTAATCCCAAGATTTTGTGCATAAAACCTATCAAATGCATGTTCTGCATCAATAAATGCAGCAATTCCTCCAACTTTCTGACATTCTGCAATAGCGTGTAGTGTTAGTGTTGTTTTACCAGAAGATTCTGGGCCATAAATTTCTATAACTCTTCCTTTGGGATAACCTCCAACCCCTAGAGCTCCGTCTAAAGTAAGCGATCCGCTAGAAATAGCTTCAACTTTTTCTATTTCAGAATCCCCCATTTTCATTACAGTTCCCTTACCATAGGTTTTATCCAATTTGTCTAAAGTTAGTTGCAATGCTTTTAACTTAGAATCTTTCTCTTTGCTCATAAAAATTTGGAATTAAATTACCTAACTAAAATACAATATATTTAAATTATGTCATAGTATAATTAGCAGCATTTTTTTCATAATTTATAAAATCTTATTTTCGCTTTTTTATATAAAAATGCAACTTTATAATAAGCTTAGCGCAAAACAACAAACCGCCCTAATTAAAGAGGCTGGTGAAAAACGAATTAC
>SGZG01000027.1 GCA_004214185.1 Flavobacteriales bacterium
GCTAGTGCATTGTTTACAAATAAATCACCTTTATTAAACTTTTTAGAAAATAATTTTATAGAATCATTTAACGTATAAATTTCATTAATATATTGATTTAAAGAATATGCTTGTTTTTCTGAAATCTTGTAGCCGTTTTTTGCCAAATCTATTGCTGGTTGTATAAGTTCAGACATGGGAAGTGTTCCAAATTTTTTATGAACTTCAAATAATCCTGCTACTGTTCCTGGGACTCCTACTGAAAGTCCTCCAACTTGGCTAGCCCCTTTTATAATATCATTGTTTATATCTAAAAACATATTTTTTGTGGAAGCTATAGGTGCTTTTTCTCTGAAATCTAAACTGCCACTATCACCATTGTTTAATCTGTATACCATAAAACCGCCACCTCCTAAATTTCCAGCATTTGGATAAACAACTGCTAATGCTAAATCAGTTGCTATCATGGCATCAAAGGCATTGCCTCCTTTTTTAAGAATTTCTACACCGACTTTTGAAGCTTCAGCTTTTGCTGAAACTACCATTCCGTTTTTATATTTCCCCGATTTACATGAGAAAATAAAAAATGAAATAAAAACTAATAGAATTATTTTTTTTAACATCAATAATAATATACTTTAAATGTAATATAAAATATTAATCTAATTGTATCTTTGAACTATGACATTAATTAAATCAATTTCTGGGATAAGGGGCACAATTGGAGGAAAGAATGGTGATAACCTTACTCCCTTAGATGCCGTTAACTTTGGATGTGCATATGCTCAGTGGATTAAAAATAAATATCCAAATAAAGAAACTAAAATTGTTATTGGAAGAGATGCTCGTATTTCAGGTGAAATGATTCAGAATTTTGTCCAATATTCAATTATTTCTATGGGAATAGACGTTATTGATTTGGGACTCTCAACAACACCAACTGTAGAACTAATGGTTAAACATTATAATGCAAATGGTGGAATTATTATTACTGCAAGTCACAATCCATCAGAATGGAATGCCTTAAAACTTCTTAACGAAGATGGAGAATTTCTTAATTCTGAAGAGGGAAAAAAAATTGTTGAATTTTCAGAGAATAAAAATTTTCTTTTCTCTGATGTAAACAGTCTTGGAAAAATTTCTAAAGCAAAAGACTCTATGAAAATTCACATTGAGTCTGTGTTAAATTTAGATCTAGTAGATGTAAGTAAGATTAAAGCAAAAAAACTTAAAGTTGTCGTTGATGCTGTGAACTCAACAGGTGGAATAATTGTTCCTGATTTTTTGGAAAATCTTGGAATAGATGTGATAAGATTATATTGTGATCCTAATGGTGAATTTCCTCATAATCCAGAACCTCTAAAAAAAAATCTTTTGGAACTTTCAAAGAAAGTAATTGAGACTAAAGCCGATCTAGGAATAGCTGTTGATCCAGATGTTGACAGACTAGTTTTTATGTGTGAGAACGGAGAATTATTTGGTGAAGAAAATACATTAGTTGCTTGCTCAGATTACGTTTTAGAAAACAATCCAGGCTCTACAGTTTCAAATTTATCATCTTCAATAGCATTGAAAGAAATCACAATTAAACACAATCAAGTTCATCATTACAGTGCTGTAGGCGAGGTTAATGTTGTTAAAAAAATGAAAGAATGTAATGCAGTCATAGGAGGAGAGGGTAACGGAGGGGTAATTTACCCAAAAAGTCATTATGGAAGAGATTCAATAGTCGGAATTGGATTGTTTTTATCACTCTATGTAAAACGTGGGCTAACTGCAAGCCAATTATTAAACACATATCCTAAATACTACATGATTAAAGAAAAAATTAATCTATCTAAAGATGTTGATGTTGACTCAATACTAAATTCAATTGCTGATTTTTATAAAAATGAAAATATTGATCTTGTTGATGGTGTTAGAATTGATTTTGAAAGAAGTTGGGTTCAATTAAGAAAGTCAAATACTGAACCTATAATTAGGATATACAGTGAAGCAGAATCAGTTCAAAAAGCTCAACAACTTATTGACAAAATAGAAAACTTGATTAACAATAGTTAAAACTAATCTTTTGGAGCCTTGTCCATATGCTTAAATCTATTATGGGTCCAATAGTAATATTCTGGTTTATTTCTGATTTGTTCCTCTAACTTTTTGATATATATATCTGTTATTTCATAATTTTTGTGATTCTTCGGTGTTTCAGAAATAAGTTCAACTATTACTTTATAATAACCTCTCTTTATTTTTTCAACTTTTCCAAAAACAACAGGAATATCATATGATTTGGCTATTCTTTCTGATCCTGTAAAAACAGGAACTTTGATTCCAAGAAATTCTTTCCAGTAAGTTATTGATCTTATTTGAGCGGATTGATCAGCTGCCATTCCATAAAGAAATGGTTTGTTTTCTTTAATTTGATTTTTTATATATTGTCCTGCTTTGTAACGAGAAATTAGTTTTGAACCATGTTTAAGTCTAAATTTTTTTACTAAATCATCTAAATTTTTATTTGTTAGTGGTGTATAAACAGCAAATGGTTGTTGTGGAACATGATAATTAATTGATAAAAACCATTCATATCCACCATAGTGAGATGTCATGAACATTACACTTTTATTTTTTTTTTCTAAATCATAAAAAATTTGAGGATTTTCAATATAAAATCTTTTTTTCATTTCTTCAGGAGAGATGTTATAAAACTTAAACATTTCAAAAAAAACATCAGTTAGATGTTTATAAAATTCTTTTTCAATTCTAATTAGATCTTTTTTATTTTTTGAAACTTTCGAAAGTTCAAGATTCTTTCTAACGATTTTCCTTCTATACCTAAATATGTAATACAATAAATAATAAAATATATCTGATAAAAAATATAATAACTTAAAAGGCAAGTAAGAAATACCAATGATTAAAGGAGTTATTATAAATTTTGAAATAAAATTCATTAACGTAAATTTATTAATATTTATATAAAATATCTCAGAAAATACATATAGTTATTATATTTAATAAATGCTCCTAGCTATAATTTTAATAACATTTTTCGTTTCACTAAAAGGTTTTAATGATTTAAAGTTTTTTGATAAATATAAATTCAATGTAAAATCAATAATCAATGGTGAAAAATATAGAATGTTTTCATCTGCTTTATTACATGTTGATTTTAATCATTTGTTTTTTAATCTATTTACTCTTTATGTTTTTTCTTCCTCCATAATCACTAAAGTTGGAGATTTTTATTATTTGGCTATTTATATTTTAAGCTTATATTTTGGAAATTATTACACTTTGCAACTTTATAAAAAAAACCATTATTATTCTGCTGCTGGGGCAAGCGGTGCTGTTACCGGAATAGTGTATTCATCAATTCTATTGTTTCCTGAAATGAAACTCGTGTTTATTTTTTTACCAATACCTCTTCCTTCTTATTTAATAGGAGTTGGCTATATAATTTATAGTATTTATGGAATGAAAAAAAATAATGACAATATTGGCCATAGTGCTCATTTAGGTGGAGCTATAGCTGGGATTTTATTAACAATTATTATTGAGCCTTCAATTTTAATTGAACAAACATGGTTGGTAATTCTTCTAATATCACCTTTTATATTGTTGAAATACTTAAAAAAATAACTATTTATTGATTTGATCAGAAATAGACTTGTCTAATTCGTCGCCTTTTAAATCTATACCAATGACATTTCTGTTGGAGTCTAATAAATAAGAAGTGGGCATTTTCAAAAGACCATATATTTTAGCAATTGGTTCTCCCCAAAATTTTAAATTTGAAATATGAATCCAATTTTCTATGTTATCATTGATAATAGCCGTTGTCCATGCATTTTTATCTCTGTCCAAAGAAACTCCAACTATTTCAAAATCTTCTGAGCTATATTTATTTTTCAATTTGACTAAATCAGGATTTTCTATTCTACATGGAGCACACCAGGAAGCCCAAAAATCAAGTAATATAACTTTAGATTTAACATCAGAAAGAGAAATAGGATTTCCATCCAATCCTGGACCAGTAAAGTTAGGAGCTAAAGTTCCAATTGTGATGTCACTCATGGCATCTTTAATTTCATTGATTCTTTTCTTTGTCTCTTGCGCTGACTTAGTTTTTTTTATCGTTTCAGTAAATCTTGAAAAGTAATTTTCAGTTTTATTAAAATCAATTTCTTGATTCATGACCATTCTTTGAAGAATTAATGAAGCCATATATGAATCATTATTTTCAACAATAAAACTTTCTTCATAGGCGAGGAGTTTAGCCCTTAAAGTTTCAAACTGACTTGATAAATCTCTGAGTAAAACTGAATCTTGCTGAAAATTAGCTTCACTAATTTCTTTTTGAATATTGTTTAATTCTAAATAGAATTCTTTGGTTTTAGTTTTGTAACTGTTAAAATCATCATTAGATTTTGTTCCGTTCACTTTTGATGACCTAATACTATCTTTATAAACATTAATCTTAATTGTTCCTGGTTCTAGTACAACGGGAAGATTTTCTCTCTGATTCTCAAACACAATGTAATGCATCTCAGGAATTGATATTGTGTCATTAAAAATAAATTTACCGTTTACTACCTTGGTGGAATCAATAACAACAGGAAGATTGCTGTCACCAATTTTGACAAGAAATATATTTAAATCATCATTGTGATTAGTATTTGCTTCAACTGAAAATGAATTATTTGAACAGCTGTTAAAAACAAACAAAATTACAAGTAGATAATAAAATTTTTTTATTGTGTTCATGATAAAAATTAACTTTGGCAAATATAATACAATATATATAAGAACATAATGACTAAGAACATTGAAATAATTGAATCTTTTTTTCCTGTTGTAGGTGCTAATTATGTTGAAACATCTTCTTGGAAAATACAGCCTTTTATTAAAGGTTGGAGATACGGTCACGGAAATGCTATTGCTGTAATCAAACCTGGAAAGCTATTAGAACTATGGAATGTATTAAAAATTTGTGTTAAATATGATCTAATAATTTTAATGCAAGCAGCTAATACCGGCTTAACTGGAGGCTCAACCCCTTACGGAAATGACTATGATAGACCAGTTGTTATTATTAATACTTTAAGAATAAATGATATTCATATAATCAAGGATGGAAAACAAATCATTAGCTTTCCTGGAAGTACATTATATGAACTCGAAAAAAAATTAAAACATTTCAATAGAGAACCTCATTCTGTTATTGGATCTACTTCAATAGGAGCATCAATAATTGGAGGAGTATGTAATAATTCTGGAGGTTCATTGGTACACAGAGGACCTGCTTTTACAGAACTTGCATTATATGCTCAAATTAATGAAATGGGTAAACTTGAACTTGTTAATGAGCTGGGTATTAATCTGGGTAAAAAACCGGAGGAAATTTTATTAAATCTTGAAAATATAAATTATAAAAATTCTGACTATAAAAGTGAACAAAAAAGAGCATCTGATCAGGATTATGAAGAAATAGTTAGAGCAGTTGATAAGAACACTCCTGCAAGATTTAATTCAGATACTAGACTATTACACGGAGTTTCAGGAAGTGCTGGAAAACTCGCTGTATTTGCAGTTAGATTAGACACTTATAAAGCTCCTAAAAAGAGAAAGGTTTTTTATTTAGGCACGAATAACTCTGATGATTTTTGGAAAATTAGAAGAGAAATTCTTAAAAACTTTAAAACACTTCCTAGATTAGGTGACTATTTACATAGAGAATGTTATGATGCTGCAAAAAAGTACAGCAAGGACACATTTATTGTAATTGAAAAATTAGGAACTCGTTTTTTACCAACATTGTTCGAGTTTAAAAGAATTGTTGATATTATTGCGGAAAAAACAAAATTTCTTCCCAATAAATTTTCTGATAGATTAATGCAATTTATAAGTGAGTTTTTACCAAATCATCTTACAAAAAAAATGGATGAATTTAGAGATCGTTTTGAACATCATTGGATTATTGAAATGACTGACGAAGGTATTGATGAAGCAAAAGATTATTTTATAAATTATTTCAAAGATTCAGAGGCAGATTTCTTTATATGTAATAAGAAAGAAGAAAAAAAGGTTATGCTTCACAGATATGTTTCTGCAAGTGCAGTGGGAAGATATCATGCATTGAATAACACAAAATGTGGTGATATGATTTCCTTAGATGTAGCATATCCAAGAAATGAAAAAAATTTACTTTATAAACTTCCCAAAGAAGTTGAGGATAAAATAGAAATGAATTTATGTTACGGACATCTGTTTTGTCACGTGCTACATCAAAATTACATAGTTAAAAAAGGTGAAGATGGAGAAAAAATTAAAAATTATCTATTAAATATTTGTAAAGATAAAGGCGCGGAATATCCTGCTGAACATAATGTGGGACATGAATATAAAGCAAAATCGGAACTTTCTGATTTTTACAAGAAACTAGACCCTACAAATACTTTCAATCCTGGAATTGGTAAAACAAGTAAATTAAAAAATTGGAAATAAAATTTTAACTATGTTTTCTATGATAAATTTTAGAACTATTTTTGTTTAAATTTTAAAAATGGCAGGAAATACTTTTGGCAACATATTTAAAGTCACAACTTTTGGTGAATCTCATGGACCTGCACTTGGAGGTGTAATTGATGGTTGTCCTCCTGGAATCACACTAGATTTAAAATTCATTGAAAATGAAATGCAACGTAGAAAACCAGGACAATCTTCAATTGTAACCCAAAGAAAAGAAGAGGATACTGTCACTTTTTACAGTGGTATTTTTGAAGGTAAAACAACAGGAACTCCAATTGGTTTTTTAATACATAACAAAGATCAAAAATCTAAAGATTACTCACATATAAAAGAAACATATAGACCTTCACACGCTGATTATGTTTACGATAAAAAATATGGACACAGAGATTATAGAGGTGGAGGTAGAAGCTCTGCCAGAGAAACAGCTTGTAGAGTAGTTGCTGGTGCAATTGCTAAACAAATAATTAAAGAAATTAAGATTACAGCTTTTGTTTCATCCGTTGGAGAAATTAAAGTTGATAAAGATTATAATTCATTAGATTTTTCAAATATTGAACAGAATCCCGTCAGATGTGCTGATCCAAATGTAGCAGTTGAGATGGAAAAATATATTAAGGAAATTAGAAAAGAAGGAGATACAATTGGGGGTGTTGTAACTTGTGTTATTGAAAACTGTCCTATTGGAATTGGTGAACCTGTATTTGATAAATTGCATGCTGAACTTGGGAAAGCTATGCTTTCAATAAATGCTGTTAAAGGGTTTGAATTTGGAAGTGGATTTAATGGAACAAAATTAAAAGGTAGCGAACATAACGATTCTTTCAAATCAAACGGGACTACTAAAACCAATAATTCTGGAGGTATTCAAGGTGGAATAAGTAATGGCATGGATATTTACTTTAATGTAGCCTTTAAACCTGTTGCTACGATTATGAAATCTCAAAAAACGATTGATTCTGATAATAATGAAGTTGAAATGAGTGGTAAAGGAAGACACGATCCATGTGTTGTACCAAGAGCAGTTCCAATTGTGGAAGCCATGTCTGCATTAGTCATTTTAGATTATATACTTATTAACAATATCTACAATAAATAAAATTAGATCTAATTTTATCCTATTAAACCAAATGATGTATCAGCTCAAACAGCAGATGTGGAACTGGACGGGGATACTATTTATTTTTGGAGAGTTAAAACATCTGACGGAGACAATGCAAGCTACTCAATCATTTACTCTTTTAAAACAGAATAGTTTTAATCTATAAATTGACCTGGGATATTGAATTTAGATATATCACAATTGTCAAGTTTTCCAAATAGTTTAAATCTATTTTTCGCAATTTTTGAGTAAATCCAGTCATTGATTTTAGTTGGAAAAAGATTAAAAATTAAAAGTACTTTTATCCAGCCACCAATTGATTCTATGATCTTAAAGACTGCTGTTGATTTTGTATATACCTGATCATTAACCTTAAAAATAACTGTATCAAACTCTTTAAGATCTTTGTTTAATTTTTTTAATAAAACTTGACCAGATTTTCCTTGTAATGAAGAATACTTAAGTATATTATTTTTGTCAAACTTAAGTATTAAACTTATGGAACCATCACATAATCCGCATAGTCCATCGAAGAAAACAATTTTTTCTGTATTAATCATTTTACAATTTCTAGTTTAGTTAAGTCTGTTTTTGTAGTAAAGGAATTATAATTTACTATTGCTTTATTTTTTTCAATTGAATCTAACGTTCCTATTGTTGTACTTCCTTCGATTCTTACTTTATCACCAATTTCAAAATTAATTTTAATCTTTTTTTCTTTAAAGTTTAATTTATTCTTTTTCTTTTCTTTTCTTATAATATTTAATTCTTTCTCAAGAACTTTTTTTGTTTTTTTAACCTTATTTTTTTTGATTTTAGCTTTTGAAAAATTTGTTTTTTTTCTCTTTGAATTTAAAGAATCTACAAGAGATAAAACCTCAGATACCAAAACTCTTTTTTTATTACTATTAAAGTATCTTTCAGAAATATCATTTAACTTATTTCCAATAGTTATCATCCTTTGATTTGAATCAAATAATTCCTGATAGTTAATTAATTTAGATTTAATCTTTTCGTTTGTAGTATTAAGTCGTTCATTTTCTTTTTTAAACTTATCTTCCTCTTGTTTTAAAGAATCTGTTGTTTTATCTAATTCTATTCTTTGTTTTTGAAGTTTTGCAATCGTGGCATCAAATCTAACCTTGCCTTTTTCAATTTTCTTTTTAGCTCTGTTAATTAAACTGTATGGAATTCCATTTTTTTGAGCAACTTCAAAAGTAAAAGAACTCCCAGCTTGTCCAAGTACTAAATTATAAGTAGGTTCTAGTGTTTTATTATCAAATTGCATATTAGCATTTGACATATGAGGTAATTCATTAGCTAATAATTTCAAATTTGAGTAATGAGTAGTGATCACACCAAAACTTTTCCTTTCATAAAATACCTCGAGAAAAATTTCAGCTAACGCACCCCCAAGTTCTGGATCAGAACCTGTTCCAAATTCATCAATTAAAAACAATGTTTCAGAATTACATTTTCTTAAAAATCTGTTCATATTTTTAAGTCTATAACTATATGTGCTTAATTGATTTTCTATTGATTGATTATCGCCTATATCTGTTATAATATTTTTAAAAACACACATTTCACTGGAATGGTGAACAGGTATCAATATACCAGATTGAAGCATGAGTTGTAAAAGGCCAATGGTCTTTAAAGTGATACTTTTTCCTCCTGCGTTTGGTCCTGAAACCACAATTATTCTTTTGTCACTATCAAGTTTAATTGTTTGAGGATATGTTTTAAGTTTTAATTTATTATTTGAAAGATAGAGTAGTGGATGAAATGCATTTTTTAACCTAGTTATTCTATCGTTTGATAAAATTGGTTTAATCGCTTTTATATCTCTCGCAAACTTAGCTTTTGCAGAAATTATATCAATATTGGTTAAGTATGATTGATAATCAGTTAAATCATTTATGTATGGTATGAGAAAAGATGTTAAATCTTTGAGTATTTTTTTTATTTCCTGATTTTCATCATATAACAGATCTTGTAACTTCCTGGACTGTTCAAGAGTTTCTTGAGGTTCAATATAAACAATACTGCCTGTTTTAGAACTTCCCATCATTTGTCCTTTAACTTTTCGTCTATACATTGCTTTTACAGCCAAAACTCTTCTGTTATCAATTAAAGATTCTTTTATTTCATCCAAATATCCGTTGTTGTTACATGTGTTTAACGAAGATGAAAATGACTGTCTAATTTTTGATTTAGTAGAATTAATATTTTTTCTAATATCAAAAAGCGTATTTGTTGCGTTGTCTTTTATAAATCCATACTTATCTATTACTGAATCAATCTCAGTGATTATTTCTTTTGAAACGGACAAGTTTTTAGTAAGCTCATAAATGTTAACATAGTAAGACTTGAATTTCTTTAGAAATTTTATATGTAGAATCGTTAATTCAACTACTGTTTTTATTTTTCTAAAAGATTCAATCTCTAATTGACTATTAAGAATTTGAATTAATTTTATTTCAGAGGAAATTGATTCAAAAAAATGATTTGGAAAATTGTTATCACTTTCCAAAGAGGTTAAATATTCAGAGGCCAAGTCTAAAGAGAAGTTTACTTTATCAAAATCAAACTCAGGTTTTATAGATTTGGCTTCCTTTTTTCCAAGACTAGAATTACAATTAGATACAATGTTATCAATTACAATGTCAAATTCTAAATCTTCTAAAGTTTTCTTAAGAATTGCCAAACTAGTTGTATATTAAAATATAAAATTAATCATTTTAATTGAAGACTACATTAAACAAAACATGGGCCAAAATATTAAAATCTGAATTTGAAAAAGATTATTTTAAGGAACTTAAATGTAGGGTTGATGATCTTTATTTGAAAAAAACATGTTATCCATTAAAAGAAAATATTTTTTCATCATTTAGAAACTGCACTTTTAACTCTCTAAAAGTAGTAATATTAGGACAAGACCCTTATCACGGGGTAAATCAAGCTAATGGATTAGCATTTTCGGTTAATAAAGCGCAAAATCTACCACCATCATTAAAAAATATATTCACAGAAATATCAAGTGATACAAATACAACTCTAAGAAATAATGGAGATCTTATTGATTGGTCTAAACAAGGTGTTCTATTATTAAACTCTGTACTAACAGTTGAAGATGGTAAACCTGGTAGTCACTCCAAAATAGGATGGGAAAGGTTTACAGATGAAGTAATAAGAATAATCTCAAAAAAGAAATCAAATATTGTTTTTATGCTTTGGGGTGGTTTTGCAAAAAAAAAAGAAAAATTAATATTTGACAATAATCATTTAATTTTAAAATCAGGACACCCTTCTCCTTTAAGTGCCAATAGAGGTTTTTGGTTTGGAAACAAACATTTTAGCAGGTGTAACAGATTTCTAAAAGAAAACAACTCTAATGAAATTAAGTGGTAATATTTAATTAATTGCTAACTTTAATAAAAAAGTAAAATATGATAATAAGTACTACTGAAACAATTCCATCAAGAGAAATAAGTGAAATTTTAGGAATTGCTAGAGGATCAACTGTAAGAGCAAGAAATGTTGCTAGAGATATTTTTGCTGGAATTAAAAACTTAGTTGGAGGAGAAATTGAAGAATATACTAAACTACAAGCTCTATCAAGAGAACAAGCTCTTTCTAGAATGATTGAAGATGCTAAAAAAAATGGAGCAGATGCAATTGTTAATGTAAGATTTATGACCTCAGTAATTTCTCAGGGTGCAGCTGAAGTTCTTGCTTATGGTACAAGTGTTAAGCTAAAATAATTATATAAATGACTTGGTTAATAATTTGCGGAATTCTTCTTGTTTTTGCTATAATAAATAGAGTTAATAAATCAAAAAGAGAAGATTTTGAAAAAAGAGACAATTAACATCCGATTAGGAATGTTTATTTAATAGTTTAACTTTGTATCGCAAATCTATATTTAAATGAAGAAATATTTTCAATTCTCTGGTACAATAAATGGAACAACATACCTTTTAAGAATGTTGTTTACAATAATTCTTTCTATTCCTGCTCTTATAATGATTTTTGCATTTTTTGGCGTTTTTGCAATAGAATATGCTGAAATAGACATGCAGAATCCAGAATCTTTTGATCAAGCTGCTTTTGAAAAGAAGATAGAGGAAAACCCTGATGAATTTTTTGAATCTTTAACTCAATCAATAACTCCTTTTTGGATAATTTCGATTGTATGCTTATTACTCCCTGTGATATGGTTTAGTTTGGCTCAGTATTATAAAAGGGTATCAGCATTATTCTATGAAAACAGATTAAATGTTTTCGCAGGTTTAATTGTTTTTGAATTAATTGCAGATATTACGGCCTTTAAATATGACAACTGGATAGGTACTACATTTATGGTAGGCTCATTATTGATTTTCTTTTTCATGGTCTTAAAAGATTCTGGGATCGAAGAACATGAAGGTTAGCCTCCAACTCTTTTTACATTGTGGCCTAATTTCTCCAAAATCAACATTACTTTATCACGTAATTTACCTTGAATAATAATTTGTTTATTTTTCACTGATCCACCAACACTAAGTTTACTTTTTAAAAGTTTTGAGATATCTTTAATTTCTTCAATTGAACAATTAAAACCTTTTATTACAGTAACTGGTTTACCTGCTCTTCCTTTAACACTATAATGAGCTTCTAAATGTTGTTTTTTAATTGGTGTTTTTAAGATATTAGATGTTGGTTCCGAGGGAATAATTTCGTCAGGATTAATCAATGATTTTAGTTCAGATAAGGAAGAAAATTTTTTCATTATTTTTTCATTACTCCAATGTCAATTAACCTTTTAATAAGAAAGTCATGAGCAGTTATATTTTCATAAAGTTTTGGATTATCTGAATCAATACAATTTTCAAGAACATCCAATTTCATAGATCCTATCGGATGTAAAAAAAATGGAATAGAGTATCTTGATTTACTCCAAAATTCCTTTGGGGGGTTAACAACTCTATGAATAGTTGATTTAAGCTTGTTATTAGTATATCTAGAAAGCATATCACCAACATTTATAACTATCTCATCTTCTCCAGCAATTGCATCGATCCATTCACCTTTGTTGTTCTTTACTTGTAATCCCTTCCCGTGAGCACCCATTAATAAGGTTATTAAATTAATATCTCCGTGAGCAGCAGCTCTAACTGCATTATTTGGTTCTTTCGTTATTGGGGGGTAGTGTATAGGTCTTAATATACTATTACCTTGATTTACGAATTTATCAAAATGATATTCGTCAAGTTCTAAAAAAAGTGCAATTGCTCTTAAAACATACAATCCTGTTTTTTCAAGTGCTTTATATGTAATTTTTCCTATTGTATTAAAGTCAGCAACTTCCTCTACATAAGGATTATCAGGATAATTATAAGTTATTTTATCTTCTTTATCCAAATATTGACCAAAATGCCAAAATTCTTTTAAATCTCCCTCTTTTTTTCCTTTGGCATGCTCTTTTCCAAAAGATGTATAACCTCTTTGACCTTGAAAACCTTCAAATTCATATTTCGATTTTATTGAATTTGGTAAGTCAAAAAATAACTTAATATTTTTATAAAGATTATCTACATCCTCTTTTTTAAGAAAATGGTTTTTTAATGATAGAAAACCTATTTCTTGATATGCTTTTCCAACAGAATTAACAAACTTTTCTCTCCTTTTACTATCATTTGATAAAAAATCATTTAAATCTAAAGAAGGTATATTATTCATCATTAAATTATTTCATTAATATTTTTATAATCTAAATCAAATGCATCTGAAATTGCCTTATAAACAACATGTCCATTAACGATATTTAGTCCAAGTTTTAATGAATCATCATCTTCACATGCTTTTACCCAACCTTTATTTGCAATTGAAAGACCTTGCTTAATTGTTGCATTGGTTAAGGCTTCAGTTGAAGTAGAGGGAACAGCTCCAGGCATATTAGCAACACTATAGTGTAAAATATTCTCTATAATATATGTTGGGTTTTCATGTGTAGTAGGGTGGGTTGTTTCAAAACAACCTCCTTGATCAACAGCAACATCTACTAGTACAGTACCCGGCCTTAACTCTTTTAACATTTCTTTGGTTATTAAATTAGGTGCTTTAGCACCAGGAATTAAAACAGCACCAATTATTAAATGTGCATTTTTCATAGCTTGCGAAATGTTATAGTGACTAGAAAATTGGGTATTAACATTTTTTGGCATTATATCATCCAAGTACCTTAATCTATCTAAACTAATATCAAATATTGTAACATTTGCTCCTAATCCAGCAGCCATTTTAGCAGCCTCAGATCCAACAACACCACCACCTAAAACCATAACATTTGCAGGTTTTACACCAGGAACTCCACCTAATAGGATACCAAAACCATTTTGAGGTTTTTCTAAATATTTAGCTCCTTGTTGTGTTG
The DNA here is from genome assembly GCA_004214185.1 of Flavobacteriales bacterium. Classification (GTDB taxonomy): domain Bacteria; phylum Bacteroidota; class Bacteroidia; order Flavobacteriales; family Flavobacteriaceae; genus MAG-121220-bin8. Next base: position 14,022 of record SGZG01000027.1, read on the forward strand.
CCATTCTTCCTGCTACTTCAGACATAGGTGTGAGTAGGGGAAGAGATAAATCTTTATTTTGAACAGTTTCATAAGCAATACAAACAGATTTGGATTTGACCATTGCTTTTGTTAGTTTTTCTGAAGATGCAAAATGAAAAAAGGTATAAACTATTTGGTTTTCTTTTATTAGTGAATATTCTGATTCCAAAGGTTCTTTAACCTTGATAATCATTTCAGAATTTAAATAAATATCATCGATTTTGTCTTTCAATAAAGCTCCTGCATCTACATAATCTGAATCTTTGAAGCCACTTCCAATTCCTGCTCCTTTTTGAATTAAAACTTTATGACCATTATTAATAAATGAATTTACACCAGAGGGTGTTAATCCAACTCTGAATTCATTATTTTTAATTTCTTTAGGAACTCCAACAATCATAGTATTAAATTTGTTTATGCATAGATAATTACAAAATTATTAATTACAAAGAGTAAAAAGATTGTTTTAATAAAAATTTCATAGTTATTTAAAAAAAAATTGAGTTATCAATAATTATTCAAACAAATTCTTATCAATTGTTGGAAATAATTTAAGTGCATTCTTGTAATAAAGTTTTTTTAAGACTTCATCTGGTAAATTGAGTCCATACATTTTCCATAAACCATGACGTTTTCTATAATAATCAAAATATTCATCTGATGTTTCAAGTACTCTAAAATAAACATCAAACTCAGATTTTTTATAGGTATCTTTTCCAAACATCACTCTATCTTGATAATCAATAAAAAACTTTCTAGCTCTTCTAGGTTGTCTTCCTAACTCTCCAATTACTGCACCTATCTCAGTATAAACATTTGGTAAACTATCTAAATGTCTACCTAATTTATCTAAATCATTAGCCATCCATCCCATGTGAGCATTTATAAAAGTTGTATTAGGATGATTTTTAAACATATTGTATTGTTCATCCATAACAGTATTAAACGACGGATATTTTTCTGGAGGTCTAAAACTGTTTGGCTTTTGTCTTGCATGCAACCATCTTTCATTATACTTATCAATTGGATCAAAGAATGGAGAGGGTTCACCTGAGTGAATCAAAACAGGGATTTTTAATTCTCCACAAATATTCCAAATTGGGGACAGTCTTGAATCATCAACTTTAACTCTTATTCCTTTTGAATCTTTTACAGATAATCCTAATCCTTTATATACTTTAAGACCAATAGCACCTTTACTAACAGCATCTTTAATTATTTCAACAGTTTTAGTGGGAAAATCTTCATGATCAATCATGTTGAAATCGATGTTAAGGAAAACACCAAATCTATCAGGAAAATTATCATTTACATTGGAAATTGATTTTTCTAGGTTCAAATCCATTAAAGTTTGATTACCAGAAAATGTCGCGATTCCTGAACCACTCAAATTAATCATGTAAGCCATATTCAAACTATCCATTTCTGAAACTAATTTTTTAAGATTTGAATAAGACATATCCCACTGATGACTATGCACATCAATAAAAGGAAATTTTGATCTTGATTTTAAGTTTTTTTCAACAACTAGTGTTGATTTTGGTGAATACTCCTCAATATCCATTAAATTGTTTTTTTGTTGAGTAATATCTATAACATAATAAGATATTCCGGAGGAAATCAATATTAAAAGTAATATTGAAACAATAAATAAAGATCCTTTTAAAAAATTTTTAAAAGAAAAAAACATTTTAATTAAAGGGTATTACAATTTCAGTTAAATCCCATCTTAATCTTATAGCATTTGATTGGGGTCCGTCGGGCGGAGATGGAATAAAATCTATTGTAAATTGTTCTATAGATTCATCAATTGTGATTGATGGTACTGAAATTGAAAATAAATCTTTTTCCGCATCTGGTTGCATTATACCCCAAAAACTATTAGTCTCATTAAAAACTATCTTCCAATTGTCTTTTCCTGGAAATGTATAAATAGAGTAGGTACCTGGAGGTAATATATTGTCTTTAAAAATTAAGTCAGAATCTGAATCAATTGTTGTATGATTATTTGCACCAGTCCTCCAGTATTTTTCATATGGAACTAAAGCACCATCAGATTCATTTCCAAAAATTAATCTCCCTTTCTTATAGGGTCTACTATAGGTAATTGAAATATTTTTATCGTCCTGAGAGAAATTTACAGTTTCAAGTGGACTAGCAGGAGGTGTTAGTGAAATATATAAAAAACCACCAACTAAAATGATTATTATTAATGACAGTGAATAGAGTAGAAATTTTTTCATAATAATTGTAAATTTAGATCAACGAATTCGATTTAACATAATATAAATTATAGTTCAATCAACCAGTCACCTTTACTTTTACTGCATTAAGACCTTTAGTCCCTTTTACAGTATCAAAAGATACTTTATCTCCTTCTTTAATTTCATCGATACATTCTGAAATATGAACAAAGAATTGCTCTTGTGTTTCTGGATCAACAATAAAACCAAATCCTTTTGAATGGTCGAAGAAACTTACTTTTCCAGTATATCCATCTTTTTTAGCATCAGAAGTCTTAGGAACTCCAATAACTATACTTTCAGCACTTATTTTTTCTCTTTCTGCTGGATCTGGCGGAGTATCTGTAAAATTCCCGTTATAGTCTACGTAAACAAATTCATTAACCTGATATTCTCCATTTGCTTTAGCTTCTTTTCGAGCCAACATTTTTTTTCTCTTATCTTCTCTTTTTTTTAAACGTTTTTTTTCTTTCTCAAGTTTATTAAATGTTTGTTGGGATTTTGCCATATAATTTATATAATTTGTCTTTAGTAAATGTATAGATTTTATCTATAAATTAAAAATACAAAATGTGTAAGCATTTTTATTTTTTAATAATTTTAAATGTTTTTCTTACTGTTTTTCCTTCAAGATTGACTAAATAGGTTCCTGCTGGTACTCCAACTAAATCCAGATCCGTCTTTCTTGTTGATCTTATAGTTTGTTTCCTTGTAAAGAT
>SGZG01000028.1 GCA_004214185.1 Flavobacteriales bacterium
ATCTTTACAAGGAAACAAACTATAAGATCAACAAGAAAGACGGATCTGGATTTAGTTGGAGTACCAGCAGGAACCTATTTAGTCAATCTTGAAGGAAAAACAGTAAGAAAAACATTTAAAATTGTTAAAAAATAAAGGCATGATTTTACTGACAATTTGATATCTTAGAACTTTATCTTACAAAATTATTATGGAAACAGTTTTTGAGAGCCTTGATTGGTTTGTACTAGGAGTTTACTTTTTATTACTAATTGGTGTTGCTGCCTGGGTTGTATTACAGAAAAATAAAAATACAGAAGATTATTTTTTAGCAGGAAGAAATGTCGGTTGGTTTGTTATCGGCGCATCCATATTTGCATCTAATATAGGTTCAGAACATGTTGTTGGTTTAGCTGGAACCGGTTTTGAATCAGGAACACCTATGGCACATTACGAACTTCACGCATGGATTGTATTACTCTTAGGCTGGTTGTTTTTACCTTTTTATATTAGAAGTGGTGCTTTCACAATGCCAGAATTCTTGGAAAAAAGATTTGATAGCAGATCTAGATGGTTTCTCTCTGTTTTTTCGCTCTTAGCTTATGTTATTACTAAAGTTTCAGTAACTATATACGCAGGTGGAATTGTTGTTTCTGAACTTCTTGGTATTCCATTTTGGTATGGTGCTATAGGAATAGTAATTTTTACAGGTGCATATACAATTATCGGTGGGATGAAAGCTGTTATTTATACCGAAACACTTCAAACAATAGTACTAATATTAGGTTCTGTAATAATTACATATTTAGGTCTTCAAGAAGTTGGTGGTTGGAGTCAACTCAGAGAAACAGTTATTGCTGTAAGTCCAGATCATTTTAATATGTGGCGACCAATGACTGATCCTGATTTTCCATGGACAGGTTTATTAATTGGTGGTACTATTGTTGGAATTTGGTACTGGTGTACCGATCAATATATAGTTCAAAGAACATTAGCTGCAAACAACATTAAGATTGGAAGAAGAGGTGCTATTTTTGGTGCTTACTTAAAATTACTTCCAATTTTAATTTTTCTGATTCCAGGAATAATTGCTTTTGCTTTAACAATTCAAGATCCTGAAACATACATTGTTACAAAAGCTGATAGGGCTTTTCCTATGCTAGTTAACACACTTCTTCCTGTTGGTTTAAAAGGGCTTGTCGCTGGAGGTTTAATGGCTGCTTTAATGAGTTCATTGGCATCAGTATTTAATTCTTGTTCTACAATTTTTACAATTGATATATATAAAAAAATTAGACCTAATAAAACTGAAAGACAACTGTTGACAATAGGAAAAATTGCAACAGCTGTAATTGTTTTTTTAGGAATATTATGGATTCCTATTATGGAAAAAATTGGAGGAGGAGTTATGTACCAGTATCTTCAAAATGTTCAATCTTACATTGCTCCCCCTGTTACTGCTGTTTTCTTACTAGGAATTATTTGGAAAAGAGTCAATTCTGATGCAGCTATTACAACCCTATTTATGGGTTTATTTTTACTGATTTTAAGACTTGGTTCTGAAATATATTTTCAACCACAAATTTCAAGTGGTATTGAAGTCGAAAGCTTCTTGTTTACTTTTGCAACCATTAATTTTGCTCATATGGCTATCATTTTATTTATTTTCTCTGTAATTCTTTGTGTCTCAGTAAGTTTAATCACAGCTGAACCTGATTATGTGAAAACTAGAGGCTTGTCATTTGGAAACCTGGATTTAGAATCAGATGAATTTAAAGAAAAAACATACTCTACAATTGATGTTGTACTTTCTGTCTTTCTGGTCGTAATTGTTATAGGAATTTTGATGTATTTTACTGAATAAAATGTATAACCTTGGTCTAGATATTGGAACTTCATTTATTAAGGCTGCAATTACTGAAATTTCGACAGGAAAACCAATTGATCTTGTTTCAGAGCCTTCAAATGAACAATCAATAACTTCTCTAAAAGATGGTTGGGCAGAACAAAATCCTGAACATTGGTGGAAGAATTGCTGTAAAGCCATAAAACTTTTGCTTTCTCGAAATAATATTAGTTCAAATCTTATTAAAGGAATTGGAGTCTCTTATCAAATGCATGGTTTAGTTTTAATTGATTCAAAAGGAAAATGTTTGAAAAATTCTATTATTTGGTGTGACGATAGAGCAATTGAAATTGGAAAAAAATCATTTTATGATTTGGGTGAGCAATACTGTACAGAAAATTTATTAAACTCTCCAGCTAATTTTACAGCCTCTAAATTAAAATGGGTTAAGGATAACGAACCTCATATATATTCGAAAATTTATAAGATAATGCTTCCAGGTGATTATATTGTTTACAAGTTGACAAATAGAATTACTACAACTAAATCTGGCCTTTCAGAAGGTATATTTTGGGATTTTAAAACAAACTCAATTTCTAAAAAGCTATTGGATTACTTCGGAATTAATTCTTCAATAATTCCTGAAATTGTACCCACATTTGGTTTTCAATGTAGTATAGATAAAAAAGGTTCAATTGATACTGGATTAAATTTTGGAACACCAATAAATTATAGGGCTGGTGATCAGCCAACCAATGCTCTATCATTAAATGTTTTAAAATCTGGTCAAATTGCTGCAACAGCTGGTACATCTGGTGTAATTTATGCTGTTTCCTCAAATCTTAAAACAAACGAAACTGAAAGAATAAATAATTTTATTCATCTTTCCCAGTTTAACAATAAGTTAATTGGAAAACTATTATGTATTAATGGTGCAGGAATACAATATGCAAAATTAAAAAGAGAATTAAATATAGATTCTTATGAAAAAATGAATAAAATCTCAATGGATTCACCTGTTGGTTCAAACAATCTTGTTTATCTACCCTTTGGAAATGGCTCCGAAAGAATGTTGAATAATAAAAATATTGGCTCCTCATTTATTAACACACACATAAATAATTCGGAAGATTGTTTTAAAATTAGATCTACTCTTGAGGGGATAGCGTTTGCTTTTGTATATGGAATGAAGATATTAATAAAGGATGGTGTTATACCAGTGAATATTAAAGCCGGTAACGATAATCTGTTTCGATCATCTGTTTTTGGAGAAACCATTTCAACTTTATTGGATTTAGATATTGAAATATATAATACAACAGGCGCTATTGGTGCCGCAAGAGCTGTAGACCTTCATTTAGGTGATTTTGATAAATATGGTAATAATGTAATCAAAAATGATTTTTTCAAAATTTATAAACCTCAAAAGAACAAAAATGATTACATTAAAGCATATGATAGTTGGCTTAAAGAATTAAAAAATAAAATGTAATGGCAATTATAGGAAATACTGAGTATTTTAAAGGAATTAGAGAAATTAAATTTGAGGGTAAGGAATCGGATAATCCCTTAGCTTTTAAATATTACAATCCTGATTTTGTAGTAGCAGGAAAGTCTTTAAAAGATCATTTCAAATTTGCAGTAGCTTATTGGCACTCCTTCTGTGGAAAAGGTACTGATCCTTTTGGCTCAGCCACACAAAAATTTCTTTGGGATAAATCTAGTGATCCTTTTCAAGCTGCAAAGGATAAGGCTGATGCTGCTTTTGAATTTATTACCAAGATGGGTTTTGAATACTTTTGTTTTCATGATTATGATTTAATTCAGGAGGGAAATACTTTGAAGGAAAATGAAGAAAGGTTAAGTTACATTACAGATTATATAAAATTAAAACAACAAAATTCAAATGTTAAAGTTTTATGGGGAACAGCAAATTGTTTTTCGAATCCAATTTATATGAATGGAGCTGCTACTAATCCCGAATTTAATATTTTGGCAAGAGCAGGAGCTCAAGTGAAACTTGCTCTTGATACTACAATAGCATTAGATGGGCAAAATTATGTATTCTGGGGTGGAAGAGAGGGTTATATGAGTTTATTAAACACTGATATGAAAAGAGAATTAGATCATTTGGGAAGATTCTTAACTATTTCTAAAGATTATGCTAGATCTCAGGGTTTTAAAGGAACTTTTTTTATTGAACCTAAACCTATGGAACCAACCAAGCATCAATATGATTTTGATACCGCAACAGCAATTGGCTTTTTAAAAGAATATGGTCTTGAGGATGATTTTAAGATTAATATTGAAGTCAATCATTCAACTTTGGCACAACATACTTTTCAACATGAACTTTGTGTTGCTGCAAATTCTGGAATGTTAGGTAGCATTGATGCAAATAGAGGAGACTACCAAAATGGATGGGATACTGATCAATTTCCTAATAATATTTACGAAACCACTGAGGCAATGCTTGTTTTTTTAAATTCAGGTGGTTTAAAAGGTGGTGGCGTTAATTTTGATGCTAAAATTAGGAGAAATTCTACTGATATTGATGACATTTTTCATGCACACATTGGGGGAGCTGATAATTTTGCTAGAGCACTCATCACTGCTGATAAAATATTAAGTTCATCAAATTATTCAGAATTATTCAAAAAGAGGTATCAGAGCTTTGATACAGGTTTAGGTAAAGATTATGAAAATAAAAAGTTAAACCTAATTGACTTGTATAATATAGCTAATAAAACCAAAAATTATAAACTAATAAGCGGAAAACAAGAGCTTTTTGAAAACATTGTTAATCAATTTATCTAATAAATTATATGAAAAAAATAGCATTACACTGGCAGATCATTATTGGGATGATTTTAGGAGGAGTCTTTGGATTACTTTTTTTAAACTTTGATTGGGGAAAAGTTTTTGTTATAAACTGGATAAAACCTTTCGGAACAATTTTCATTAACTCATTAAAATTAATAGCTGTTCCTTTAATTTTAGCCTCTTTAATAAAGGGAGTTTCTGATCTAAAAGACTTATCAAAACTATCCTCAATGGGAGGTGTGACTATAGCCACTTATATATTTACTACAATGATGGCTGTAAGTATTGGTCTAATTGCTGTTAATTTAATAGAACCTGGAAATTTTATTGCTGAAGAAACCAGAGAACAGTTAGTTAATGCTTATTCTTCAAATGCCAATGAAAAAATTGGTGTCGCTAATAATCAAAAATCATTAGGACCTCTTCAACCTCTTGTAGATATGGTTCCATCAAATATTTTTGATGCTGCTTCAAATAATAGAAATATGCTGCAGGTAATATTTTTCGCAATATTATTTGGAATTTCAATGATTTTGATATCTCCAAAAAAATCCGAACCAATAAAAAACTTTTTTGATTCATTAAATGAAGTAATTCTTAAAATAATTGACTTAATCATGTTATGCGCACCTTATGGTGTCTTTGCTCTTTTAGCAGCAATAATAGTTGAATCTCCAAGTGTTGATTTATTTAAAGCATTAGGATTTTATTCTTTAACTGTTTTGTTTGGTTTAGTTCTGTTAATTTGTATCTATCTATTAATAGTTAAAGTTATTATTGGAAAAAATCCATCTTATTTTTTAAAAGGTATTTCACCGGCTCAGCTTCTTGCATTTTCAACAAGTTCTAGTGCAGCTACACTCCCTGTTACAATGGAAAGAGTTAAAGATCATCTAGATGTAAAAGAAGAGGTAAGTAGTTTTGTTCTTCCGATTGGTGCAACAATAAATATGGATGGAAGTGCCCTATATCAAGCTGTAGCTGCTGTTTTTATTGCACAAGCTTTTGGTTTAGATCTTTCTTTAGCTGCTCAACTTGGTATAGTAACAACTGCTACTCTCGCCTCAATTGGATCTGCAGCCGTCCCAGGTGCTGGAATGGTAATGCTTATCATTGTATTATCGCAGGCTGGAATTCCTGAAATTGGTTTAGCTCTTATTTTTGCAGTTGACCGACCTCTCGATATGTGTAGGACGGTTGTAAATGTTACTGGTGACGCTACAGTTTCAATGTTTGTAAATAAATTTGTAAGTAAAAGAAAAAATTGAATTTTAAAAATCTAAATAAAAAAATATAAGGCTTCTTTAATTCATATTAATAACTTTGTATATAGTTTGTAATAATTTATGATGAATAAAGATGATTTAATTAAAGATTTTTTGAAATCTTTTAAACCCAAAGAAGAACAAAGTTGGAAAAGTTCCTATTTTTTTACACATTATTTAAAGAATAGCCATGATATTGATGCTATGTTAGTTGAGGGCATGTCAAGAATAAAAAAAATTGATTACTGGATGGTATCTCTGGATAATGAAAATATTGATATTCATGCTTTAGCAGTGGATGATAAGCCTGATTTTATTGATAAACCTGATATGCTGTGGACTTTAGAACAATTTGAAAAAGATAATTTTTAATTTTTTGGACCTCTTAGGTGTATTATAAGTCCATTTAAAAAATTTCGTAAAATTTGATCTCCGCATTCCATATATTTTGGATGCTTTTCATTTCTAAATAATGCATTTATCTCTGATTTGGATACTTTAAAATCTGCTAGTTTGCAAATTTTTACAATATCTTGATCTTTTAACTTATGGGCCACCCTAAGTTTTTTAAAAATATCATTATTAGTTAATCCCATTTTTATTTTATGATTAATTAATTTAAATTAAATATATAATATTTAGAGATTTTGGATAAAAAAATATGTGTTATTGGAGCTGGTCCGTCTGGGATTACAGCAATAAAAAATATTGTTGAAGCGGGTTTTAAAGTAAAAGCTTTCGATTTTAACAGCGATGTCGGTGGTAATTGGATATATAATGATAAAGAAACTCATTCTAGTGTATTTGAAACAACACACATTATTAGCTCAAAATCTCTTTCTCAGTTTGAAGATTTTCATTTTAGTGAGAGTGTTGCAGATTACCCATCACACGACGAATTAAGACAATATTTCCAGTCATATGCTTCGAATTTTGGCTTATATGAACACATTCAATTTAATACTCTTGTCAAAAAATGTGAAAGGTTAGAAAATAATAGCTGGGAAGTTACTACTTCACATAAAAATAAAGAAAGAATTGAGGTCTTTTCAGATTTAGTTGTATGTAACGGACATCACTGGAAGCCCAATGTACCAAAGTATTCTGGCAACTTTAATGGTTCTTTTATTCATTCTCATAATTATAAAAAAGCCTCTCCTTTTATTAATAAAAATGTTCTAGTTATTGGTGGGGGTAATTCAGCATGTGATGTTGCTGTTGAAACCAGCAGAGTCAGTAATAAAACCTTTTTGAGTTGGAGAAGAGGTTATAGAATTATTCCTAAGTTTTTCATGGGCAAACCCTCTGATGTTTTTGCATCTTACATGTCTTTTCTTCCAATTTCAATTAGAAATAAATTAGCTGGAATTTTAGCTTATTTAACTAATGGATCAAACTCAAACTACGAACTACTTGAACCTAAGCATAAATTTGGAGAAACACACCCTACAATAAATAGCGAACTATTATATAAAATTAGACATGGAAAGATTTTTCCAAAAAATGACATTGATTTTTTTAAGGATGATTATGTTTGTTTCAAAGATGGTAGTAAGGAAAAAATTGATGTCATTATCGCATGTACAGGTTTTGTTTTATCTCATCCTTTTTTTAAAAAAACTTTTATTGATTACACCAAAGGTCCGGTATCACTCTATTTAAAAATGTTTCATCCAGAATATGATAATCTTTTTTTTATTGGAATGTTTCAACCACTTGGATGTATTTGGCCAGGTTCTGAACAACAAAGCAAGTTACTTTCTTTAGCCCTACAGAACAAATGGAAAAGACCTGAAAATATAATTGATTTATGTAATAAAGAAACCGAAAATCCACATATGAAACAGATTAAAACTGATCGTCACAGAATTACTGTGGATTATCATCAATTTATTAAAGAATTAAAACATCAAATCAGCAAAAGCATTTAAAATTAATTTTTTAATTAATTTATTTTCAATAATTTAAGTACATGATCGGTTTATTTGATTTTATTATTGTGGGTGCAGGCTCTGCGGGTTGTGTTATTGCCAATCGTCTTTCTAAAAATATTAATAATAAAGTATTATTATTAGAAGCAGGTGGGCCAGACTCTAACCCAAATATTCACATTCCTGGTGCATATCTTAAATTACATAAGAGTAATCAAGATTGGGGTTTTTGGACTGAAAAACAGAAAAATGTTTTGGACAGAAAAATTTATCTTCCCAGAGGTAAAACATTAGGTGGAAGTAGTTCAACAAATGCTATGGCTTATGTAAGAGGAAACTCTCAAGATTATGATTATTGGGAATCTCAAGGTAATTATGGTTGGGGATATAATGATGTTTTGCCTTTTTTTAAAAAATCTGAAAATCATGAACAGTTTGATACTTTAGATTCAAATTTCCATAGCAACGAAGGTGAGCTCAATATTACATCACCAAAAAAATTTAAAACACCTTTCGTAGATGGTTTTATATCTGCTTGTAAAAAAAACGGAATAAAAGAAAATAATGATTACAACGGAAAAGATCAGTTTGGTGCCTCTCTTGTTCATAGTACCATTAAAGATGGGAAACGTCACAGTGCTGCATCAGCTTTTTTAAAACCTGTAATGAAAAGACCTAATTTAACTATAATTACACATGCTAAAGCATCTAAAATAATTTTTAATGATAAGAAAGCAATTGGAATAGAATATATAAAAAACTCAAAAAGAAATAAAGTTTTGGCAAACAAAGAGGTTATTATTTGCGCAGGTGCTTTTCAATCTCCACAATTGTTAATGATCTCTGGGATTGGGGATTTTGTTGAATTAAAAAAACATGAAATTGAACTTGTTCACGAACTAAAGGGTGTTGGTAAAAATTTACAGGACCATTTATTTTATCCAATATGCTGTGAGTCAAAAAAACAAGAGGGAATAAATCATTATATAAATCCTTTTAACCAGTTCAAAGCTGCTTTTAATTATTTTGTAAAAAGAAAGGGAGTTTTTTGTGCAGGTCCTCTTGAGGGATTAGCATTTTTAAATATCGACCAAAATAATGATGATGTAAATTTTCAATTACACTTTTCTCCAATATGTGTTAAAGATAATTATGGATACGATGCATACGATTTATATGACTATCCAAGAGTTGACGGTTTTACTATTCTTCCAACACTACTGCACCCAAAAAGTAGAGGAACAGTTTCTATTTCATCTCAAAATATTACTGATAATCCAATTATCCAACCAAATTTTCTTGAACATGATGAAGATCTGGATTTATTAATAAAAGGGGGAAGATTAGCGTATAAATTAATCGAAGATCAATCTCTTAAAAAATTTGCTTTAAGGGATAGACTTCCTTTTGATAGATTTTCAGAAGATTCATTAGTTGATCATATAAAACAAACACTCGAAACAGTTTACCATCCTGTAGGTACTTGTAAAATGGGTATAGATAAGTTGTCAGTTGTTGATCCAACCCTAAAAGTTCGTGGTGTTTCAAACCTGAGGGTTATTGATGCCTCAATTATGCCTAAAATTGTTTCAGGTAATACTAATGCACCAGTTTATATGATTGCTGAAAAAGGTGCAGATATGATATTAAATGAGCACAATATTTAAACATACTATATTGAATGTTTTATTTTTTTATTATATTTAAAAAAAACAAAATATTATGAAAAAAATTATTTTACTATTTACACTTTTTATTTCTTCGTATTCTTACTCTCAATATTGTGCTTTTTTCGATTTTAAAACTGACGAACCTGAAATGGTAGTCTCTTCTTTAAATGGGATGATGCAAACTGAGTGGGCAAAAAATATTGAAGGAACTAAATCATTATTTGCTTATCAATTTAATGGAACGAATGAAGCAACTCATTCTGTTCAGTTCTGTTTTCCAAATGAATCAGCTTTCGCTTCTTTTTTTGCAACATGGAATGCATCCTCAGTTGCTCAAGTTTTTGGAGAAAAATTAAATAAATATATCGAGCCTGTTAATCAAGCTTTGAATACTCCAATTTGGTTTAGAAATGATTGGACTCCAGACCAAGTCTTTTTTATATATCAAATGGATGTTTCTGACCCTTCTGCATATGTAAAAGAGTATGCTGAATTTACTCAAGCCTGGGCAGCAAAATATGGAATTACCAACTCTTATGGTGTTGGATTCCCTATAAGTGGAAAGAATTCTGAATTTTCTCATTTCGCATGGGTTGGAGCACCTGATACAGAAACTGCTTTATCAAGAACAAAGCAAATGCAGTCTGACCCATTGTTTACTAAATTTGTCTCTAAAGTATCTAAAATTAGAAAAGTTGTTAATACAACTATGATGGTAAGAATTATGGACTTTTAGTCAGATCCTTAAACCAGTAAAAAAAGCCCTTAAAAGGGCTTTTTTTATTTAAAAGGTTTAATTAACAAAATTTCTGTTTGTCTTCCATTTATATATCTAAAACCATTTTTTTCAAATAATCCAGCTTCTTCAAGCATTATTCTTACTTCTTTGTTCCATTCTTTTATAAATGATTTGTTATTTAACTCTATTGCATAGACTGTATCATAATTCATTGACACATCACCTTTTACAGGAACACCATTTTGCGAATCCCACATTCCAATTGTTGTCCCTGCAGAATGACCAAATGTTCCCAATGGATGAGTGTAGATTTGTGGATCCAAGCCACTTTGTTTTGCAATTTTTAATGAATTGAAAAGTATTTCATTTCCAGTTTTATTTATTTCAAACTCTCCAGTCAGTATATCCTGAAGTTTGTTAGCATCTTTTAGTGCATTAACTAAGAAATCTGGAGCCTCATTTTCGTCATCTTTTAAAACATATGCAATTTGTTGACAATCAGTATTGAGAGTTAGATATGAAATTCCAAAATCACAATGAACTAAATCTCCTGTTTGTATAATATCATACTTTGACTTTCCATCAAATGCATACAAATCACTTTTTTCATTTCTTTGTACATCAACAGTAGGATGAAACCATGTTTTTAACTTCAACTCTAAAACTTTTTCTCTCATCCACCAGACAACATCATCAGTCGTAGTTAGTCCAGGCTTAATAACCTTATTAGAAAAAGCTTCATTTATTATATTCTGAGTAATTTTTACCAAATCTTTATAAACCTTTTTTTCAAGTTCAGTTCTTGTTTCGATCCACTGAATTCCTAATTTTTCAGCTGAAACAACTTTGTTTTTAATTTCATTGGTCATTGAATCGTAAAAAAGTTCATAATCTGATTTTGAAATTCCATCAACTAATGCAAAGTTTTTAGAATAATTTAAACCTATGTTTTTTGGATTAACACTTTCTATATATTTTTTTAATGCTACTAATTGATTTGGAGTTTTTTCTTTATTCCAAATTGATTTGATATTATTTCCAAAATTATATCTGGAAATAGCAACACTTTCTGTTTTTTTGGTTTTTTCATTGTAAGTAAAAACTAATATTGTTCTTCTTCTAGCATTTAACCAAGTTGGAGGAAGTAATGTTTTGATTATGGGATCCTCGTTATATTCTCTAGTAATTATTATCCACATATCAATTCCATTCTTTGACATTAATTTTGGAAGAAGATTTTCTAACCTGTCTTTCTGTATTTTTTCAATCAATGTGGCTCTGTCTTTAAGATCTAATATCTGTTGAGAAAAAGAAACTTGACATAAAAGTAGTGCGAGTATTATTTTTTTAACCATAACTAAATTTAATAATTTTATAATTCTAATTGTATAATTGTTATTGTTATTTAAGTAATGTAAATTAGTAATTACCTAACAATTAATTCATTGTCTATGAAAAATTTAGTATTTATTTGTTTGTTTTTTTTTATTGGTTCACTCCATTCGCAGGACTTTTTTTTGCATTGCGGAAAAATAATTGATACGGAAAATGGAAAAACATTAAATAATAAAACAATTATTGTTTCCGGAAATAAAATTTTATCAATTAAAAATGGGTTCATTAGTCCAGAAAATCCAAACGACAAGGTTATAAATCTAAAAAACAAAACCGTTATGCCTGGATTTATAGATATGCATGTTCATTTAGAATCACAATTTGATCCTAAAAAAGGTAGACTTAATGTAACTGCTAATGATGCTGATGTTGCTTTTGAATCAATTGAGTATGCTAAAAAAACTCTTATGGCAGGTTTTACAACAGTGAGAGATTTAGGAGGAAGAGGAATTAATATTTCATTAAGAAATGCAATTAATCAAGGAAAAGTTATTGGGCCAAGAGTGTTTACAGCAGGAAAATCAATAGCTAGTACTGGAGGTCATGGCGATCCCACAAACGGGTTAAATGATTATTACAAAGGAGATCCAGGTCCTAAGCAAGGCGTTGTAAATAGTGTTGATGATGCTAAAAAAGCAGTAAGACAAAGATACAAAGACGGATCTGATGTAATCAAGATAACTGCTACAGGCGGTGTAATGAGTATTGCTAAAAATGGACAAAATCCTCAATTTACTCTTGAGGAAATTCAATCAATTTGTAATACTGCAACTGATTACGGAATGACTGTTGCTGCTCACGCACATGGAGATGAAGGAATTCAAAGAGCCATAAAAGGAGGTGTGACAACAATCGAACATGGTACATTAATGAGTGATACTTCAATGAAGTTAATGAAAGATTATGGTGTGTATTATGTGCCTACAATTACTGCAGGTAAGGAGGTTGGAGAAAAAGCTAAAATTGAAGGTTATTATAATAAATTAGTAGTTCCAAAAGCCTTGGCTATTGGTCCGAAAATTCAATCTACTTTTGAAAAAGCCTACAAATCTGGAGTCAAAATTGCTTTTGGTTCAGATGCAGGAGTTTTTCCTCATGGAGAAAACGCAAGAGAATTTAAATATATGAATGAGGTAGGAATGCCAGAAATTGAATGTTTACAATCAGCAACCATTACCAATGCAATTGTTTTAGGTCAAGAAAATCAACTTGGAAGAATTAAAAAAGGATTTATAGCAGATATAATAGCAACAGATTTAAATCCTTTAGATGATATTTCTGTTTTACAAAATATAGTTTTTGTTATGAAAGATGGAATTATTTTCAAAGACTAGTTAACTAGATGAGATATATTTCTTTTATTTTTATTTTTATTATTTCTTGCTCAAGCGAAGAGGATATTGACCTTTCTGATATTATTAATGATGATGTAGTTAACGAATTTTACTCTGGTGCTGATTTATCTTATGTGAATGAAATGGAAGATTGTGGTGCATTATATTATGATTCAAATAACAACAATAAAGATCCTTATAAAATTTTTTCAGATTCTGGTGCCAATTTAATCAGAATTAGACTTTGGCATAATCCTTCTTGGACTGATTATTCTAATTATAACGATGTAAAAAAATCAATATCTAGAGCTAAGACTCAGGGTATGAAAGTATTGTTAAATTTTCATTACTCGGATACATGGGCCGATCCATCAAAACAACAAATACCAGTTGAATGGCTTGAATATGTTAATAATACCGAGGTTTTAGGAGATTTACTACATGATTATACATTTAATGTATTAAACGATTTATCTATTGCTAATTTATTACCTGATATAGTTCAAGTTGGAAATGAAATTAATCCAATGATATTGCAAGATGGAGAATTGCAATGGCCAATTGATTGGAATAGAAACTCATCACTGTTAAATAAAGCAATTAAGGCAGTCAGAGAAATATCATCTTTGAATAATAAAAATATCGAAGTTATGCTTCATATCGCACAACCTGAAAATGCTTTGTGGTGGTTTGAACAGGCTAATGAAGCTTCAGTTACTGATTTTGATTGGATAGGGTTATCATATTATCCCTTGTGGTCTGATTACAGCCTAAACAATATATCAACACCTTTAAAATCTCTAATCAATAATTACAAGAAACGTTTAATGATTGTTGAAACTGCTTATCCGTTCACATTGACTAATAATGATACTGCTAATAATATTTTGGGTGAGAATGCTGTAATTCCTGGCTTTCCTGCAACTCAGGAAGGTCAACTTAAATACTTAAATACTTTAAAATCTAAAGTAAAAGATGCTGGAGGTGAAGGTCTTATTTATTGGGAACCAGCATGGGTATCAACAAATTGCAATACTCTTTGGGGACAGGGCTCTCATTGGGATAATTCAACATTATTTGATCATAATAATAAATCAACTCTTGGGATGAACTTCTACAATTCCAAATAAATTAATCCTTAATGATAAATTTTTTTAGAATAATAAGTTTTTTAGAAGGTATTTCTTATTTGCTTCTTCTTTTTATAGCAGTGCCATTAAAATACTTTAATGGACAAGAATATTTAGTTAAAATACTTGGAATGCCTCACGGAATTTTATTTATACTTTATATATTTATCTCTATTATTTTGAAAAATAAAATGAATTGGAGTATAAGACAGACAATTGAAATTATGATAGGTTCAATAATTCCATTTGGGACCTTTTACATTGATTATAAATATTTAAAATCTTCAAACTAAACTTAAAACCATGAAAAAAATAATCTTAATACTATTATTAATACCATTAATATCATTTTCTCAAAAGGAAAACAAAAAATCAATAGATTCTTTAACGGTTGGAATGAAAGTAAGTAAAGGATTGATCAATACTTATCAAAATTCAAAAAATCAACTTTTTTTTGAAGTTAATAAAGACTTATTAGAAAAAGACTTTTTGGTAGTTACTAGGTTTGCTCAATTACCAGCAAATTATTCAGGATACTTAAATGCTGGTTCAAAAACAGCTGAACATGTTGTTGAGTTTGAAAAAAAGTTCAATAAAATTTTATTAAGGGAAGTAAGCTTTAACAATTTAGCAGATTCAGATGACCCAATTTCAATAAGTGTTTCTGAAAATAATTTCAAGCCAATATTGGCCTCTTTTGATATCAAAAATTCCGATGAAAATAGATATTTAATTGAAGTTACCAATTATTTTATGTCCGATTCCCCAGGATTTAATATCATAAGATCCTATGAAAAAAGTAATTATAAAATAGGAAATGTTGATAAGAAAAGAAGTTTCATCGATTCAGCTAGAAGTTTTCCTAAAAATACTGAAATTCTTCACACATTAACTTTCAATGTAAATAAAGCACCTAGAGAAAACAGAACTAAAACCTTTAGCTTTCAGATAAACCATTCAATTATACTTCTCCCAGATGATCCAATGCCAGTAAGATACGAGGATGAAAGAGTAGGATGGTTTACATTACAAAAAATAAACTACAGTTCACCTAAACTTAAATCTGATAGTTATAAAATAGTTCGAAGATGGAGATTAGTACCTTCTGATTTGAATGCTTATATGAAAGGTGAGCTTGTTGAGCCTGTAAAACCAATAGTTTATTATCTAGATCCAGGAACTCCATTAAAATGGAGAAAATATTTCAAAATGGGTATTGAAGATTGGAACTCTGCTTTTGAAAAAGCAGGTTTTAAAAATGCCATAATTGCAAAAGATCCTCCGTCAAAGGAAGAGGATCCTGATTTTAGTCCTGAAGATGTGAGATATTCAACTGTTAGATATGTAGCCTCTACAACTAGAAATGCGACAGGGCCAAGTGTTTCTGATCCGAGAACAGGTGAAATATTAGAAAGTGATATAATATGGTATCATAATCATTTAAGATCATACAGAAATAGATATCTGTTGGAGACTGGAGCAGCAAATCCAAAAGCAAGAACTTTAAACACACCTGAGGAAGAAATAGGGGAGATGATGAGAAGAGTAATCTCTCATGAAATTGGACATGCATTAGGACTTCCGCATAACATGAAAGCTAGTAGTGCTTACCCTGTCGACTCTCTAAGATCTGGTTCTTTTACTCAAAAATTTGGAATAGCAACTACTATAATGGATTATGCAAGGTATAATTATGTTGCTCAACCTGGGGATGAAAATATAAGATTTGTAAGACAACTAGGACCTTATGATGATTATTCAATAGAATGGGGTTACAGATTTTTCAACAAAAGCCCGAAGGTGGAAAAAGATATTTTAAAAAAGTTTGTTGACTCTAAATCTTTAGACCCCGTTTATATGTTTGGAGGTCGTGGAAACGATCCAAATTCACAAACTGAAAATATTGGAGATGATCCTATTAAATCAAGTTTTTATGGAATTAAAAATTTAAAAATAGTAGCTGAAAATTTAAAGAGTTGGACAATTGAACCAAATGAAAATTACAATGAATTGAATGAGCTTTATGGTGAACTCATTGGAGTATATAGAAGATATATGTATCATGTTTTGTTTTTGGTCGGAGGTATATACGATACTCCCCACAATGAAAATCAAAAACATGTATATAGATATGTAAACGTTGATAAATCAAAACAGGTTGAAGCATTAAGGTTTTTAGATACAAACCTTTGGGCAACTCAAAATTGGCTTATGAAACCAGAGTTAATATCTCAAATTAGAGGAGAGGGTGTTCTAAACTCTATTCAAGCCTTACAATTACAGGCATTAGCTAGATTATTAAATACCTCTAAATTAAACAGAATGCTTTCATCAGACGTAACTTTAAAAGGGGTGTCTTTAGGGGTTAATGAACTAATTAATAGCTTATTCGACTCTATATTTACAAAAAGTATAAATCCAGATTATTCTCAACAGAGATTACAGTTGCATTTTGTAGAAAGAATTGACGCTTTACTGAAAGATGAAAAATTAAATCAAGCAATTAAGTCTGTGCTATTGGATGTAAAAAAAGATATTTTTTCATATGCAAAATCAAGATCTAAAAAATCTGATGGTATTTTAAAGAATCATTTTGAATATCTTAAGAAAATTATTGATTTATAATTTCAATTAGAAAAAAACCTTGTAAATCAGCGACTTACAAGGTTAGTTGCGGAGAAAGAGGGATTCGAACCCCCGGAGGTGTGACCCTCAACAGTTTTCAAGACTGCCGCATTCGACCACTCTGCCATTTCTCCAAT
>SGZG01000029.1 GCA_004214185.1 Flavobacteriales bacterium
TTTTATAAAATTATTATTCCATTGTCTAGAGTTTCAATTTTCTCGGGATTGTTTCTGGTTATAATGGAAGTATTAAATGAATATGGAGCTGTCAAATATTTTGGAGTTAATACTTTTACAAGTGGAATTTTTCGGTCATGGTATTCAATGCAAGATGTAGAAACAGCATCATTGCTTGCAGTTTTTTTATTTTTTGTTGTTGTTCTATTTTTTTCAGTTGAGAGATTTTTTAATTCTAAATATAATTTTAATTATAAACCAAACACGAAAAAATTCAGACATGAAAATCCTTCAACTTCAAAAAAGATATTTATTCATATAATATCTTTTGTCCCTGTTTTTCTTGGATTTATAGTGCCATTATTATTTATAATTGGAAATGTTATTTATGAATTTGAAAGAATTGACTTTTATAAAGTTTTTAGCTTAACTTCTAATACATTCATAGTTTCTTTAATTGCATCTGTTATAATAGTATTAATTGCAGTTTATTTTCAGTTTTTAAAAAGAATAATTAAAAACAAAATATTAACTGTTTTTAATGAAGCTATTTCTCTTACTTATGCTCTTCCTGGAGCTGTAATTGGTTTGTCTTTAATTATTATGTTTACCTCTTTTCCATTCAAATCTGAAGTCCTAATAGGATCATATATAGTTCTAATTTATGCATATGTAATGCGTTACATGGCAGTTGGGATTTCTCCCCTCAAATCAAGTTTTGAGAAACATCCTAGTTCTTACGATGATACGGCCGTAAATTTAGGAATGAGCCCTATTAAGCTATTTAAATCAATTCATTTACCAATTAATAAATCTGCAATTGCAATTGCATTTTTAATAACATTTGTTGATATAATTAAAGAACTTCCGATAACTTTAATATTAAGACCATTCAACTTTGATACTCTCGCTGTTCAGACTTATGAATATGCAATTGAAGAAATGATACCCAAATCTTCAATTTATTCTTTAACAATTGTTATGATGGGAGTAATATTGTTAATATTTTTGAAAAAAATTGTAAATAAAGAAATAGATGTTTCTGGAAGTTAAAGATTTAAAGAAATATTACAGTTCTAAAGATAAATTAATTAGAAACCTTAATTTTTCTGTAGAAAAAGGCGACATAGTTTCTTTTATTGGAGAAAGCGGCTCAGGAAAAACTACGTTTCTCAAATGTTTGGCTGGATTAGAAAAAATTAATTCTGGGACCATAAAACTAAATGGAGCTGTTTTAAATGATAAGAACAGTTTTGTTGCACCAAATAAAAGAAAAATTGGTTTTGTTTTTCAGGATTATCCACTATTTCCTCATTTAAACATCATTGAAAATATCTCTATTAATTTAGAAAAAAAGTTTTTATCTAAAATTGATTATATACTAACTTTAACCAACCTTCAAGACTTGTCTCACAGATATCCTCACCAACTTTCTGGTGGAGAGCAACAACGTGCATGTATTGCAAGAGCACTCATAAGAGAGCCTGATTTATTATTGCTAGACGAGCCATTTAGTAATTTGGATTCAAATATCAAACTATCAATTCAAGAGGAAATCCATAAAATAATTAAAGAAACTAAAACCACTACTATACTAGTAACTCATGATATTAGGGATACTTTTAATATCTCAGATAAAATTTTAATTTTTAAAGCCGGAGTTCTTCAACAATACGATAATCCAGAAAGTATGTATTGTAATCCTATTAATTGTTATTGCGCTAAAATTCTTGGAGATTTGAACCAAATTACTATCGACAATAAAACATATTATTTGAGACCAGAGAAAATAAAATTATCTGATGATTCCAAATTTGAGGGAGTTGTAGAAAAATCTTTATTTGCTGGAAAAGAATACAAAGTAAGCGTCAATGTTAATAATGAAAATTGGATTTTTTTCAATGATTCTCCATTAGAAAAAAATAAAAAAATAAAACTAGATTTTGACAATGAAGATTTACTTGAATTTGATTCAACATGTTCAAACTTTTTCACCTCTTAATTAATTTAAATTCATTCTAAACATAAATCCCTTTAGATTTATTAAAAATTTAACAGTTATGATAGAATCAGTGAACAGTTGTCTTACTTGTGAAAATTTAGTTGACTCTTTGAAATGTAAAAAACATGATCTCTCAGTTGAAATAGATAATGTTTGTAATGATCATACGATTAAGAAGGCCTTTTCTAAACTTTCAGATTGTTTAAGTTGTTCTAATTATAAGAAAGAATCTTGTGCTAACCCAGGACATGCTGCGTCTGGTATGCTATGTTTTTCTTGGTCATCTTATTAACTTATAATCACTTTAAACAATTATAAATTCATGGTTTTAACATCATGAACAAAAATTTATTTGTTAAAAAATTATAAACTCCATTTTAAAGTTTAGTATCTAACACTATTATATTATTTTTACTTTAATATAAAAGCCGACTAAATTTTGATCTTATGGAACTAAAATTAATTCAAAAAAAAGTAGATGATTGGATTTCAGAACATGGTGTTAGATATTTTGACCCTTTAACTAATATGGCCCAATTATGTGAAGAAGTTGGTGAAGTTGCCAGAGTTATTTCAAGAAGATACGGGGAACAATCTGAAAAGGATTCAGACAAGAAAATCGATCTAGGAGAAGAATTATCCGATGTTTTATTTGTTGTTTTTTGTTTAGCTAATCAAACCGGGGTTGATTTAGATAAATCGTTTAATAAAAAATTAGAATTTAAATCTTTAAGAGATAGTGATAGACACAAGAATAATCCAAAGCTTAAATAATTGAAGAGTTATTTACTAAAACACGAGAATTCCAATTTTTCTAGATCATTTGAAATTTCTGGTTCAAAAAGTGAGTCAAACAGAATGCTTATTCTAAAATCACTTTCTGAAAACATAGAAATTGAAAATTTATCAGATTCTGATGATTCAGTAATTCTTAATAAATACTTAAAAAATTTTTCAAATTATATTGATATTCATCATGCGGGTACCGCCATGAGATTTCTAACTGCCTTTTTATCAATTCAGGAAAATAAAGAATTTGAAATTACTGGGTCTGAAAGAATGAAACAAAGACCAATAAAAATATTAGTTGATGCTTTATCGTCACTTGGTTGTGATATAAGATATAAAGAGAAAGTTGGTTATCCTCCTTTAATAATCAAAGGAAAAAAAATTAAAGGCGGTGAAATTTCATTGAGTGCAGAAACTAGTAGTCAGTACATTTCAGCTTTAATTTTAATTGCTCCTTTTCTAAAAAATGGTCTTTCAATAAAATTAAAAGGTGAAATAACATCAAAACCATATATTGATATGACTTTATCAATATTAAATAAAATTGGAGTTGATTGTACATTTTTTAAAAATACAATTTCAGTTAAGCCGTATAAAACCATAAAAAAAACTGTTTTGACAGTTGAATCTGACTGGAGTTCAGTATCATACTTTTACAGTATAATTGCGCTTTCAGAAAAATCAGAACTCAATATTGGAAATTTTTTCAAATCTTCTCTTCAAGGAGACAAAGAATTAGTGAATATTTATTCAAGATTAGGTGTAAGGACAGAATTTATTGAAAATGAGTCTAGAATAATATTAAAAAAAGATAAAAATATTGATTTACCTGCAAATTTAAATTTAAATCTTACCAGAAATCCAGACATAGCACAAACAATTGCAGTAACATGCTTTGGTTTAGGAATTAGTTGTGATCTCTATGGACTTCACACATTAAAAATTAAAGAAACGGATAGACTTTTAGCTCTTCAAAACGAATTACAAAAATTAGGAGCTAAGGTTGATATTACTGAAAGTAGTCTCCATCTATTGCCATCGTCTCAAATAAAAGAGAATATTTCAATAGATACTTATAATGATCATAGAATGGCTATGGCTTTCGCTCCCTTAGCGTTATATGTTCCTCTTCGTATCAATAATCCAGATGTAGTTACTAAATCTTACAAAAATTTTTGGGTAGATTTAGAAGCTATTAGTTTTATAATATCAGAGAAGTAATGTAATTAATTGCCAATATACTTGACATAGGGGCATACATAAATGTATATTTGCCACTTTTTAAATTATATTATGAAACTATCACAATTTAACTTTGATCTCCCTGAAGAACGCATTGCAATGTACCCGTCTGATCATAGAGATGAATCTAGACTAATGGTATTAGACAAAAAAACAGAGTCAATTGAACATAAAACCTTTAAAGATGTAGTTAACTACTTTAGTGAAGGTGATGCATTTGTTTTTAATAATACTAAGGTTTTTCCTGCTCGTCTAATTGGAAATAAAGAAAAAACTGGAGCTCGTATTGAAGTTTTCTTGTTAAGAGAGTTAAGTGATGATCAAAGATTGTGGGATGTTTTAGTGGACCCGGCCAGAAAGATTAGGATTGGAAACAAGCTTTATTTTGGTGATGACGATAGTTTAGTTGCAGAAGTTATAGATAATACAACATCAAGAGGAAGAACTCTTAGATTTTTATATGATGGTTCTTATGACGAATTTAGAAAAGCTCTATTTGACTTGGGTCAAACTCCACTACCAAAATATATAAAAAGAGAAGAAGAGAGTTTTGATAAGGACAGATATCAAACGATTTTCGCTAAGCATGAGGGAGCTGTTGCAGCTCCAACTGCTGGCATGCATTTCTCTAAACATTTACTAAAAAGATTAGAAATAAAAGGTATCAGCATAGCTGAATTAACTTTGCATGTTGGTTTAGGGACATTCCACCCAGTTGAAGTTGAGGATTTGTCTAAGCATAAGATGGATTCTGAAGAATTATTCATAGATCAAAATGCATGTGATATCATAAATCTAGCAAAGTCTAATAAAAAAAGAATTTGTGCTGTTGGTACAACCTCTATGAGAGGGTTAGAATCGTCAGTTTCATCATTTAAGACTCTTAACCCATTTACTGGTTGGACTCATAAATTCATTTTTCCTCCATATGAGTTTAGAATAGCTGACTCAATGATTACAAATTTTCATACACCAAAGTCAACTCTCTTAATGATGGCTTCAGCTTTTGCTGGACCTGACTTTATTAAAGAAGCATATGAAGTTGCAATTAAAGAAAAGTACAACTTCAATTCGTATGGAGATGCTATGTTAATTATTTAATTTATAATGGAAAATAAGAATGATATTAGATCTTTAAAATTAGACGAACTAACTTCTTTTTTTCAAAAAAATAATTTACCGTCCTACAAGGCTAAACAAGTTTATGATTGGCTTTGGAAAAAATCAAGTATATCATTTGACAATATGACAAATATATCTCTAGAAACAAGGGATTTGTTAAAGAATAATTTTGTTATAAATCATATAAAGATTGAAAAATTTCAAAAAAGTAATGATGGTACTATCAAGAATGCTATATTATTACATGATAATCTATTAGTTGAGTCTGTTTTAATTCCCACTAAAACTAGAACCACTGCATGCGTTTCGAGTCAGGTTGGTTGTAGTTTAGATTGTGAATTTTGTGCAACATCAAAAATGGATAGAATAAGAAATCTTAACCCTGATGAAATTTATGATCAAGTTGTAACAATTAATTCTCAAAGTCTGAATTATTATGGAAAACCACTTTCAAATATTGTTTTTATGGGAATGGGTGAACCATTATTAAATTATAACAACCTTATAAAGGGAATAACTAAAATTACAAATAAAGAAGGATTAGGAATTTCACCAAGAAGAATAACAGTTTCTACTTCAGGAATTTCTAAAATGATTAAAAAAATGGCAGATGACAATGTTAAATTTAATTTAGCTATTTCACTTCATTCAGCTATCGAAAAAACAAGAAATAAGATTATGCCTTTCACAAAAAATTTCCCATTGGATGAGCTAAATGAGGCTATCAAATACTGGTATTCTAAAACAAAAAAAATGGTAACATATGAATACATTGTTTGGAATAGTATTAATGATGATGATGAACATATTAATGCCTTAGTAAAGTTTTGCAAATCATCACCTTCAAAAGTTAACCTTATAGAATATAACTCTGTAAATAGTAGCTTTTTTGTTTCAGCTAGTTCTCGTATTATAAGCAAATATGTTAATACTTTGGAAAACAATAAAATTCCTGTAACTATTAGAAAGTCAAGAGGAAAGGATATAGATGCAGCATGTGGTCAACTTGCAAATAAGTTAAAATAACAAATATGAAAATCATTGAGGAGATTAAAATACCTATAAAAAAAGAGATGGATCTTTTTGAGGAAAAGTTTTCAAAATCAATGATTTCTAACGTACCTCTTTTAAATAGAATTACTCATTATGTTGTTAAGCGCAAGGGAAAACAAATGAGACCAATGTTTGTTTTTTTAACAGCAAAAATGATCTCTAAATCTCCAGAAATTTCAGAAAAAGTTTATAGAGCAGCTTCTATTATTGAATTAATTCATACTGCAACTCTTATCCACGACGATGTAGTAGATTCAAGTAATAAAAGAAGAGGTTTTTTTTCAATTAATGCTTTATGGAAAAATAAAATAGCCGTTTTAGTTGGAGATTTTTTATTATCTAAAGGAATGCTTCTTTGTATTGATAACGATGATTTTGATTTATTAAAAATTATATCAAAATCAGTAAAAGAAATGAGTCAAGGTGAGCTATTGCAAATTGAAAAGGCAAGAAGATTAGATATTGATGAAGAAACCTATTATGAAATAATTACAAAAAAAACTGCATCTCTTATAGCCTCTTGTTGTGCTTTAGGAGTTTCAGCATCAAATGGGTCGTCTGAAGAAATTCAAATTTTTGAAAAAATTGGAAAAAAAATTGGTATTGCTTTTCAACTAAAGGATGATTTATTTGATTATGGAAAGAAAAAAATTGGGAAACCAACTGGGATTGATTTGAGAGAAAAAAAATTAACTCTTCCATTTATTTATGCTCTAAACAACTCATCAAATACCAAAAGAAAATGGTTGATTAATTCTGTAAAAAATTCTAATGAAAGGGAAATAGATAATATAATTGAATATATTAAGAAAATTGGAGGTATTGATTATACAGAAAAACAAATTCAAAAATTTTATAACTCTGCGTTAGAAGATTTAAATCAGTTTCAAGACTCCGAGTTCAAGGAAAGTTTAAAAAAATTAATTAAATACGTTATTGAAAGAGAATATTAATAGTATTTTTTAATTAATTTAATGTAAAAAAAATTGATTTCTAAAGCGACCATAGATAAAGTATTTGAACAATCTCTTGTTGAGGAGGTAGTTGGGGATTTTGTTCAGTTAAAAAAATCTGGTTCTAATTTTAAGGGACTAAGTCCTTTTTCCAATGAAAAAACACCAAGTTTTGTTGTATCTCCAGTAAAGCAAATATGGAAAGATTTTAGCAGTGGAAAAGGGGGAAATGCAGTCGCATTTTTAATGGAGCATGAGCATTTTACATATCCCGAGGCTATTAAATACTTAGCCCGAAAGTATAATATTGAAATTGAAGAAACTCAAATAAGTCAAATTGACAAGCAGAAATCATCTGAAAAAGAAAGTTTATTTGTAGTTTCTGATTATGCAAAAGACTTTTTTAAGGAAACTTTATTTAACTCAGAAGATGGAAAATCCATTGGTCTATCATATTTTATAGAGAGAGGTTTTACTGATCAAACTATAAAGAGCTATGATTTAGGTTATTTACCTGAATCTCCAAATTTTTTTTCAACAATGGCTATAAAAAATGGCTATGAAGAAATTTTTTTAGAAAAATCAGGTCTTACTATTTTTAAAAATGAAAAACCCATTGATAGATTTAGAGGAAGAGTTATCTTTCCCATCCATAGCATGTCAGGAAGAGTACTTGGTTTTGGAGCAAGAATCTTAAACAATCAAATAAAAACAGCAAAATATCTTAATTCTCCAGAAAGTTTAATTTACAATAAGAGCAAAATATTATATGGAATTTATTTTGCAAAGCAAGAAATTGCAAAATTGGATAATTGTTATATTGTGGAGGGTTACACCGATGTAATTCAGTTACATCAAAAAGGAATTAAAAATGTAGTTTCCTCATCTGGAACAGCATTAACCATCGATCAAATAACATTGATTAGAAGATTAACAAGTAACATTACTATGTTGTTTGATGGAGACAAAGCTGGAATTAATGCTACACTTAGAGGGATTGATCTTATTCTATCAGCTGGACTTAATGTAAAAATATGCTCTTTTCCAAATGGAGAGGATCCTGATAGCTTCAGTCAAGATAAATCATTCGAAGAAATTAATAGTTATTTAAATAATAATTCTATAGATTTTATTCAATATAAGGCAACACTTTTAGCAAAAAATTCCAATAATGATCCTGTTCTAAAAACAAAAACAATAAATGAAATAATTAATAGTATTTCTATTATTCCTGATAGAATAAAACAAGAATTATATGTAAAGCATTGTTCTTCAATAATGGATATTTCTGAAGAAGTTTTATTTAATTCTCTTGCCCAAAAAACTAAAAACGAAATTTATTCTGTTTCTAAAAAAAGAATTTCAAGAGTCCCAAAAACAACAAAAAATAAAGATGTTGATTTATTATTTGAATTAGAAAAAAAAATAATTGAAATTCTTTTACTGTATGGTGATAAAACTGAACAATTTGAAGAACTTATTTTAAAAAATGATGAAGATGGAAATGTAATCTTAGAACCAACTATTGTAAAGTCTATTGTTTTTGAAAAAATATTTTTGGATCTCCAACAAGATGAAATTGAGTTTACAAATGAGTCATTTAAGTTAATTTACAATAAAATAATAAATGAATTTCAGAAAAATCAAAAATTAATATTGGAAGTTTTTTTAAATAATTTAGATAATGAATTGTCAGAACATGTTACAGGAATTTTAATGAATGAGGAAAGGTACGAGCTGCATAATTGGGTGAGTAAAAATATTTTTGTAAAAAATAAAGAAAAAGGAATTAGTCAGTTGGTTTCTGAAACTATTTTAAGTTTAAGAACCTATTTAATAAACAAAAAAGTAGATGAACTTAAAGATGAAATAAAATTAGAAAATAATAATGATAGAATATTGGAGGAAATTAATGAGTATCACAAGCTAAAATCATTATTATCTAAAAAGTTAAATAGAGTGTTTTAACTATTTTAATTTTTCTGGAACTTTAAAAATTGGAATGGGGTTCATTTTGTGAGAATTTTGACTATTAAATTTTATTAATATCTCAAAAACTTCTTTTTCTCTTCCTGAAAAATCTTCAACCTTTTTATTATTGTCTTTATTTTTCATAGCCCATTCTAATTCTTTGTATGTTGCACCTATTTGATCCTCGTCAGTTCTGCCATCGTCCCACAGACCATCAGTAGGCTTAGCATTCAAAATATCATGATTTACTCTTAGTTTAGATGCCATTTCAAAAACATCAGTTTTGGTTAAATCCGCAATGGGGCTAATGTCAACTCCACCGTCTCCGTATTTAGTATAAAATCCAATTCCAAAATCTTCGACTTTATTTCCGGTTCCAGCAACTAAAAAATTATATAATCCAGAAAAATAATACATAGTGCTCATTCGAAGTCTTGATCTGGTGTTTGCCAGAGATAAAAAATTATTTGAGTGATCTTTATCTTCAATAGTTGATTTAAATGAATTAAATGTTTCATTTAAATCTACAGATTTATGCGAAACATTTTTAAAGTTAGATTTTAACCAATTAATATGATTTTCTGCTCTACTTATTTCTGTATTACTTTGTGAAATGGGCATATCTAAACACAAAGTGGGGAGTCCTGTTTTTGCACATAGT
Source organism: Flavobacteriales bacterium (assembly GCA_004214185.1). Lineage (GTDB taxonomy): Bacteria > Bacteroidota > Bacteroidia > Flavobacteriales > Flavobacteriaceae > MAG-121220-bin8. The sequence continues at coordinate 9,794 of SGZG01000029.1, forward strand.
GTGGATGTTAAAGCAGAATCAACTCCACCTGAAATTCCAACTACAAAGCCTTTGGTTTTAGATTTTTTAGAATATTCACTAAGCCAGTTGACAATTTCTTTTATAATTAAATTATATTTCATATGTAAAAAATTATTGACTTTATATTAAATTTGATTAAACTTCAGTGTAAAATTAATGGTTTACAATAAATATTTTGCTCTAATTATCTATCTTTTTTTTATAATTGGATGTAAGGATGAACTAATTAATAAAGAAGTTAAAGTCATAAGATTTGAAAAAGAATTTTACAACTCTTCAAATAATGAATTAAATAATGTAATTGATAAGTATCCTTATCTTTTCCCTAACCAATTTCCAAAATCTGTTTGGATAACAAAAAAAAATGACTCATTAGAACTAGAATTATTTAAAAAGTCAGAAGATGTATTTGAAAACTTTAATTTCAATTCAAAAAAGTTACATTTAATTTTTGATAATGCTAATGAATTTTTAAATGGTTTCAATAGGCCACATTTAATTACTCTAATAAATAAAGGTCAAATAGAAGACAGAATAATATCCTCCGATTCATTGTTGTTTATTTCATTAAATTTTTATTTAGGATCTAATTATTATCCAGAGTTACCAAATTATATATCAAACACTATGGATAAAAAATATATTTTTAATGACATTGCATATAAAATTTCTGAAAATTATGTGAGTTTAGATGATGATAGAACATTACTTTCTGTAATGATTTATAATGGAAAAGTATTGTACTTAAACAGACAATTGAATCCAGATGAAAGTAATTCAATTATTTTTAAAACGACGAAAGAAAAATTAAACTGGGCTGAATCCAACGAATTTGAAATATGGAATTATTTTGTTGAAAATGAATTATTTTTTAATACAGATTTATCTCTAAGATCAAGATTTATTTCAAAAGCCCCATATTCAAAGTTTAATCTTGATATTGATAAAAAGTCACCTGGAAGTATCGGAATGTGGCTTGGTTATAAGATTGTAGATTCTTACATGAAAAACAATAAAATTAATATTAATCAATTATTAAATACTGATCATTACACTATCTTTAAAGAATCAAAATATAAACCTAAATCAAAATGAAAAAAACTCAAATTACTTTTAACGTTGAACTTGATGAAAACAAAATTCCTGAAAAAATAACCTGGTCTGCTAGTGATGGAGGTGTTGAAAACAAGTCTTCAAAAGCTATTTTTTTATCGGTTTGGGATCACGATCCTCAGGAAACATTGAAAATTGATTTGTGGACTAAGGACATGCCTATTGATCAAATGAATGTTTTTTTTCATCAAACTTTAGTAAGTATGAGCGATACTTTTTTAAGGTCAACAGATAATGAAAAAATGACGGACGCTTTCAAGCAGTTTTGTGACTACTTTGCAAAAAATCTAAACCTTAAATTAAATTAGGTTTTAATTTCATTTTCAATATCTTTTAAGATTTCATTTTTTCCATAATTTGATTTAGAAGAACTTAAAAAATACTTAGGTTGAATTCCTATAGAATCTTGAAGAATTTTTAAATAATTTCTTGGATTTTTATCTAGATCAGTTTTGTTTAATTTATCTGATTTTGTAAATATAAGTTTGAAAAAAATATTGTTTTTATTAAGCCAAATCATAAATTCTAAATCTATTTGTTGAGGTTTTAATCTAATATCAACAAGTAGGTATGTTTGCTGTAAAGTTTTTCTTTCTAAAAAATAATCAGAAATAATACCCTCAATTTTTTTTTTATCTTTTTTTGATGTTTTAGCATATCCAAATCCAGGTAAATCAACTAAGTACCAGTTTTCATTAATTAAAAAATGATTAATAAGTAATGTTTTACCAGGTGTGCTTGATGTTTTTGCAAGCTTTTTATTTCCAACAAGTGTGTTTATAAGAGACGATTTTCCAACATTTGATCTTCCAATGAATGCAAATTCAGAATAGCTAATTTTAGGACATTCAGATGCTCTTGAACTGCTTTTTATAAAACTGTATTTAGTAATTTTCATTATTTATAGATTATTTTCTATAAACCATTTATGAACTACATCATTAAACTTTTTTGGATGCTCCATCATCGGAGCATGTCCACATTTATCAAACCAAAATAATTTGGAACTAGGTAAAAGTTTTTCAAACTCATTTGCAACATCTGGGGGAGTTACATTATCATTTCTACCCCATATAAGAGCAGTAGGTGTATAGATATTTGGTAAATCTTTTGCCATATTATGTCTTATGGCACTTTTAGCAACAGCTAAAATTTTTAAAACTTTTTTTCTGTCATTTACTGCTTCAAAAACCTCATCTACAACCTCCTTGGTAGCTATATCAGGAGAGTAAAATACATCCTGCGTCTTTTTTTTTATAAATTCATAATCACCTCGTCTGGGGTAGGTATCACCCATAGAATTTTCATATAAACCAGAGCTTCCTGTTAGAACTAAAGCTTTTGTTTGTTCTGGGAAGAGTTTAGCATGAACTAAAGCTACATGACCTCCTAGCGAATTTCCTACTAAAATAACATTGTCGAGTTTTAAAAAATTAATAAACTTGTTTATGTATTTAGCGAAATACTTAACATTTGTATCAATTAGTGATGAACTATATATGGGTAATTCTGGCATTATAACCCTGTAATTAAGATTTGGAAAATTTTCTAAAAATCCTTTAAAATTCCCTAAGCCACCCATTAAACCGTGTAATACAATTATTGGATTACCGTTACCAGACTCAGTATAGTTATAGCCATTAATTTGAACATGTTTTAAAGTGCTCACTTTTGATTTTGTTATTGTTACTGCAAAGATAGTTATTTAGTATGATAAAATATTTCTAATAGATATTTTATTAACCCACTTTTTAACATCATTAAAACATTGACATACAGATATTTATGATTTATTTATTCTTTGCACTTAAAAATTATTAACAAAGTGGTAAAAAGTGGTAAAAAGTGGTAAAATTTAATTAAATTTGAGTTAAACCAAAAATTAAATGATTAACCTGATTGGAACATACGAATGTAAAATTGACGTTAAAGGAAGATTATTGCTTCCTGTCAATTTAAAAAAACAATTGGGTGATCATGTTAATGAGAGTTTTATTGTTAGAAGATCTGTTTTTCAAAATTGTTTAGAGTTGCATCCTTTTTCTGAGTGGAAACTTACCATGGAAAAAATAAATAAGCTTAACAAGTTTGTAAAAAAAAATAATGATTTTATTCGAATGTATAATGCAGGTGTAAGAATAGTTGATTTAGATAGTAATGGTCGTTTATTAATTCCAAAAGATCTTTCAAAAATATATTTTTCTAACAATGAAATTGTTTTAACCTCAGCTATCAATATAGTTGAAATATGGGATAAAAAGCAGTATGAAAATTTAATTAACAATTCTGCTGATGATTTTGCAGATCTTTCTGAAAGTGTAATGGGTAATCAAGCTGAAGATGTATCATAACCCTGTAATGCCTTTAGAATCAATTGATAGTTTGAAAATAATTAGTGATGGTATTTATGTTGATCTCACTTTTGGAGGTGGAGGTCATTCTAAACTAATATTAGAAAAGTTAGGTATTAAAGGAAGACTAATAGCTTTTGACCAAGATACTGATGCTATGAAAAATAAAATGGAGGATAACAGACTTTTACTTATCAATCAAAATTTTAAATTTTTAAAGCAAAATTTGAAATATCATTCTATAAAATCAGTAAATGGAGTTTTTGCTGATTTAGGAGTTTCATCACATCAATTTGATAGTTCTGTCAGAGGTTTTTCAATTAGACATGATTCTGAGTTGGACATGAGAATGAATCTCAATTCTTCTGTCAATGCAAAGAATATTCTAAATGAATTTTCTGTTAATCAATTATCGGACATTTTTTATCATTATTCGGATTTACGAAACTCAAAACAGATTGCAGAACTGATAGTAAGGGAGAGAACAAAAAATAAAATCACTAAAACATCCCAATTAAACAAGTTGTTGAAACCTTTCCTACCGTTTGGATTTGAGAATAAAGTTTTAGCTAAAGTTTATCAAGCATTGAGAATAGAGGTTAATAATGAAATGGAAGCTTTGAAAGAAGTTCTTATTCAACTTCCAGAGTTAGTTAAAAAGGGAGGTATAATTTCAATAATTACTTATCATTCGGTAGAGGACAGATTGGTTAAAAGATTTATACAAAATGGTTGTTTTGATTCTGAACCAATAAAAAATGAATACGGTATTCCAATTATACCGTTTAAAAGGTTATTTAAATTCATAACCCCTAGCGATAATGAAATAAAAAATAATAATAGAGCAAGAAGTGCAAAATTAAGATCAGCTGTAAGACTATGAAAAACAAACTAAAACAGATAGTTCTTGGAAACTTTTTGATAGATGAAGGGTCTTTTAGAAAATGGAGGTATGTTATCTTCTTATTCTCAATGTGTTTGATTATGATTTATTCTTCGCATTTAGTCGATAGTAAGATCATTACAATAAGTGAGTTAAAAAATGAAACCTCAATTCTTAAGAGTGATTTTATTGAAGGCAGGAAAAAAGTAATGAAACTAAAGATGGAGTCTAACGTTACTGATGTTATGTTTGAAAGACAAATTAAAAGCTCAACAATCCCTCCGAAAAAAATAGTAATAGAATAATGGAAACTAATCAAAAACAATTTTTATACAGACTTTACTTGGTTGCAAGTGCTCTTATTGTTTTGGGTTTAGGAATAGGTTATAAAATTTTTCATATTCAATATATTGAGGGTAAAAATTACAGGGAATTAGCAAAAAATAATACAATTCAAAATTTTACCATTACGCCAGAAAGAGGGAGTATATTTTCAGATGATGGAAGTTTACTAGCAGCTTCAACAACAAGCTATGATATTTATTTTGATGCAGTAACGGTTTCAAATTCTAATTTTTTAAAATATTCTGGATTGCTAGCTGAAAATTTATCTTTTGTTTTACAAAAAGATAAGCAGCATTATAGCGACAAGTTAAATTATGCCAGACAAAACAAAAAAAGATATTTTCTTATTGAAAAAGATGTTTCTACAGAAATTTTAAATAAAATTAAAAAAATGCCTCTATTTATTCTTGGGGGAATTAGAGGGGGGTTGATAGTTGAGAAAAAAAACACAAGAGATTATCCATTAAATAAAATTGCTGAAAGAACTATTGGAAACGAGAGAAATTTTGATGGAACAAAATTTAGTGGGGTTGGTTTAGAACATGCATTTGGTTCTGAACTAAGAGGAAAAAACGGAACACAGTTGATGCAAAAAATTTCAAATGGAAAATGGAAGCCCATCAACTCAAATAACAAAATTGAACCAACCCCTGGACTGGATATAGTTACAACCATAAATGTTGGATTTCAAGATATTACACATCATGCACTATTAGAACAATTAGAAAAATTCGAAGCAGATCATGGTACTGCTGTAGTAATGGAAACATCCACTGGTGAAATTAAAGCAATTTCAAACTTAGGAAGAACCACTAATGGCAAGTATTATGAAAGATTAAATTATGCAGTGGGAGAACATTTTGAACCAGGATCAACATTTAAATTAATGACATTGATGGCAGCTTTGGAGGATGGTAAAGTTGAGCTTCAAAATTTTGTTGACACAGAAAGAGGAATACTTTCTTTCTATGGTTCAAAAGTAAGAGATTCCAAAGAAGGTGGATATGGAAAAATTTCTGTTAGTGATGCATTTATATTTTCATCAAATACAGGAATAGTTAAGGTAATCAACGAGGCATATAAGGATAATCCTGAAAGTTTTTCGAATAGATTATATAATATGGGTTTAAACAATAAACTTGGATTATCGATTTTAGGTGAATCTAATCCTAAAATTCCACACCCAAGAGATAGAGATTGGAGTGGTTTATCATTGCCATGGATGGCTTATGGATACGGAGTCTTATTATCACCCTTACAA
>SGZG01000003.1 GCA_004214185.1 Flavobacteriales bacterium
GGAGTCTTATTATCACCCTTACAAATTTTAAGTTTTTATAATGGATTAGCTAATGATGGAGAGATGGTTAAGCCAATCTTTAGAAAGATTAGTAACTCATCAAATAATAAGATTATTTTAAATCCTTCAATTTCCTCACAATCAACTATCAAAATAGCTAAATCCCTACTCTATGACGTGGTTAATAAAGATGGTGGAACTGCAAATAATATTAGATCTAGCTCATATAAAATTGCCGGTAAAACAGGAACCGCTCAGGTAGATTATACAACTGAAAATGTTCAGTATATTTCAAGTTTTGTTGGATATTTTCCAGCTGATAATCCCAAGTATTCGTGTATAGTCGTTATTCACAAACCAAATAAAAGTAAGGGTTATTACGGTTCAACAGTTGCAGCCCCAGTCTTTAAAAAAATATCTGATAAAATACATTCATTAACACCAATAAACTTTGATTTAAATCCTACTAAAATAGATGAGGTTTACAAGAATTTTGAAAATGATGAACTAATAATCACCAGTTCAGATTTATCAGTTATAAGGGGAAAAAGTTTTAATAAAGTTTTACCGCTTTTAGAAAATATGGGTTATGAGGTGATTTCTAGAGGTAAAGGAATTCTTGTTAAGAATTATAAAATTAAATCTAAAAATAAAGTTGAAGTGGAATTAGTATGATGCAATTAAAAGATATATTATATAAGGTTACCATTCAATCAGTTATTGGCATAACAAGTAAAAATGTAAACAAGATTGAATATAATTCAAATAAAATTGAGAATGGAAATTTATTCGTAGCAATAATTGGAAATACTATTGACGGCCATGATTTTATAAGTTCTGCTATTAAAAATGGAGCTTCTGCAATAATATGTCAAAAAATTCCAAACGAAACAGTTAAGGATATTACATATATCATAGTTGATGATTCCAGGAAAGCATTAGCTCTTATTTGTTCAAATTTTTTTAATAATCCATCTGCTAAGTTGAAGTTAGTTGGAATAACTGGAACTAATGGAAAAACATCTTGTTCGACTTTGTTGTTTCAATTGTTTAAAAAATTAAATAAAAAAGTTGGTCTAATCTCTACAAATGTAATAATGATTGATGATAATAAAATTCAATCTAATCAAACAACACCAGAACCACTTTTATTAAATGATATTTTAAATAAAATGGTTTTAAATAATGTTGAATATTGTTTTATGGAGGTTTCATCACATGCAATTTCTCAAAAAAGAATATATGGTTTAGATTTTATTTTAGCTGCATTTACAAATTTATCACAAGACCATCTTGATTATCATAAAAGCTTTAAAGAGTACAGAGATGTTAAAAAGGAATTTTTTGATTCATTAAATCAATCGAGTTTTTCTTTAACTAATATGGATGATAAAAACGGGTCATTTATGACTCAAAACACAAAAAGTAAATGTTTTACATACTCTTTGGGATCTGGTTCAAATTTTTCATTGAAAATCTTAGAGAAAGATTTCAATGGGATGAAGGTTTTGATAAATAATAAAGAATTATGGACAAAGGTTACTGGAAAATTTAACGCTTACAACATATTGCTGGTTTATTCAGTTGCGAAAATTCTTGGAATTTCTGAAGAATTAATTTTAGAATGCATTAGTTCTTTGAATTCTCCTGAGGGAAGGTTCGAACTAGTCGACAAAAATATAGATAAAATAGGAATAGTTGATTATGCACACAGCCCAGACTCATTAAAAAATGTTCTGTTAACGATTAATGAACTAAAGGAAAGAGACAAAGCTACTATTACAGTTATTGGTTGTGGAGGCAACAGAGATAAATCAAAGCGACCAATAATGGGTAAAATTGCAAGTTCTTTAAGTGATATTGTAATATTCACATCAGATAATCCAAGGAATGAAAATCCAAAAGATATAATTAATCAAATGATCAAGGGTGTCGACGTTAAAAATATCAACAAGGTTGAAAGTGAAATTAACAGAGAAGAAGCAATTAAAATAGCTTGCCTAAGAGCTAATTCTAAAGACGTTATTCTAGTTGCTGGCAAAGGTCATGAAAAATATCAGATTAATGGGAATGAAAAAATTGAATTTGATGATAAAAAAGTTTTAATCAAATTATTAAAAAACAATTATTAGTATGATTTATTTTTTATTTGAATATTTAGAAAATCAATATCAATTAGTAGGCGCTAGTTTATTTCAATATATTTCTTTTAGATCATCTTTGGCATTTATTTTTTCTTTGTTTATTTCATTAAAATATGGAAATAAAATAATTGAATTTTTAAACAATAAACAAATTGGGGAGACGGTTAGAGATTTAGGTTTAAAGGGACAAAAAGAAAAAACAGGAACCCCAACAATGGGTGGATTATTAATTATTTTTTCAACCGTTTTTCCTGTATTGTTATTCTCAAATTTCTTCAATATATATATTCAAATTTTATTATTCTCAACTTTATGGTTAGGATTAATTGGATTTATAGATGATTATCTAAAAGTTTTTAAAAAAAATAAGAAGGGTCTAAAAGGAAAATTCAAAATTTTTGGACAAATAGTTTTAGGTCTTGTGGTTGGTTTGACTCTGTATTTACACCCAGATGTCACAGTTAAGGATCAAAAATTAAATAATAAAGTTCAAACAGAACTGATAACTAAAAATTTAGAATATAAATCTACCAAAACAACAGTACCATTTTTAAAAAATAATGAATTTGATTATTCATTTATTTCCTCTTTTATTTCTATTAAAAGTGAAATTATAAACATCATAATATTTATTTTTTTTGTTATTCTTATAGTTACCTCGGTTTCCAATGGAGCAAATTTAACTGATGGAATAGATGGTTTAGCAACAGGATCCTCAGTAATTATAACTATAACTCTAGGTGTTTTTGCATGGGTTTCAGGAAATATAATTTTTTCAGAATATCTAGATATTATGTACATACCTAGGGTTGGAGAGGTAGTAATTTTTATATCCTCGTTCATTGGCGGATTAATAGGTTTCTTGTGGTATAATACTTTTCCAGCACAGATTTTTATGGGAGACACAGGAAGTTTGACAATCGGTGGTATAATAGCAGTTTTGGCAATAATAGTTAGAAAAGAATTGTTACTTCCATTAATATGTGGTGTCTTTTTGATTGAAACTCTTTCAGTTATTTTACAAGTTACTTATTTCAAATACACAAAAAAATTTAAGGGAAAGGGAGAGCGGATTTTTTTAATGTCTCCTTTACATCATCATTACCAAAAGTCAGGAATTCATGAAAGTAAAATAGCTGTTCGATTTTGGATTATTGGAATTTTATTAGCTATTCTGTCACTTATAACTTTAAAAATAAGATAAATGAAAAATAAGATACTTATTCTTGGTGGAGGTGAAAGTGGAATAGGAGCTGCTTATTTAGCAAGTAAGAAAGGTTATGAAGTTTTTCTCTCAGACTACGGAGAGATTAAAGATCAGTTCAAAAAAATCCTTAAGGAAAATAATATAGATTTTGAAGAGGGAGGACATACTCTAAGTAAATTTTCAAATATTTCAGAAATAATTAAAAGTCCAGGTATTTCAAATGATGCAAAAATTTTTTCGAGTCAGATATTAAAAAATGTTCCGGTTATTTCTGAAATAGAATTTGCATCTAGATTTAATAGATCAGTTATAATAGCTGTAACCGGATCAAATGGAAAAACAACAACATGCTCTTTAATTTATCACATTTTAAAGAACTCAGGTTTAAATGTTGGTCTTGCAGGAAATATTGGAAATAGTTTTTCATTTTTAATAGCAGATCATGATTTTGAGTATGTTGTCCTAGAATTAAGTAGTTTTCAATTGGATGATGTTTTGGATTTTGAGTCTTACATTTCAGTTATAACTAATTTATCACCTGATCACCTTGAAAGATATAATCATAATTTTCAAGAATATGTTGACTCCAAATTCAAAATTATTTCAAATCATTCTTCCAGAAATTATTTTGTCTTCAATTATGATGATCAAAAAATAAATCAAGAAATAAAAATTAGAGAAATCAAATCTAAAAAAATTTCTTTCTCATTGAAAAATAACATCAACAATAATCTTATTAACATAAACGTAAATAATAATAATCTTATGATACCATTAGAAAATTTGTCTTTGAAAGGAAGTCATAATATTCAAAATAGTCTAGCAGCTGCAACAGTTGCTAAAATTTTAAATATTAGTGACAATAATATTAGAGAATCTTTAGGAAATTTCAAAGCAATTGAACATCGTTTAGAACATGTTTTAACTATTCAAAAAGTAAAATACATAAATGATTCAAAGGCAACTAATATAAATGCAGTTTATTATGCGTTAGATTCAATGAAATCATCAACTGTTTGGATAGTTGGAGGAGTTGACAAAGGAAATAATTATGATGATCTCATTCCTCTTGTAAGAGAAAAAGTAAAATCAATTATATGTATTGGTATTGATAATTCTAAAATTATTAAAACTTTTAACCCATTTATAGAAAATATTGTTGAGTGTACTAAGATGGAGAATGCAGTTAAAATAGCATATCGATTTGCAAAACCAAAAGATAATGTTTTACTCTCTCCTGCATGTTCAAGTTTTGATTTATATGACAATTATGAGGATAGAGGAACACAATTTAAAAATGCAGTTAGAAAATTATAATGAAATTATTTTTTGAAAAAATTAATGGGGATAAAATAATTTGGTCAATAGTATTACTATTAGCTATTTTTTCATTTTTACCTGTATATAGTGCAATTTCAAATTTTGGAAATAGTTTTATTTTATCAAACCTAATTAAACACGTTGCTATAGTTTTAATTGGAATTTTTATAATGTACAGTGTACATCTTGTTCCATATAAATATTTCAAAGGCTTGTCCTTAATTTTTCTTCCACTAATAATTACAGTTTTACTTTTTACTTCTTTGCAAGGAAATTTAATTGATGGTGCAAATGCAAGTAGGTGGATTAGACTTCCAATTGTTGGACTATCATTTCAACCATCATCGATGGCAACTGTAATTCTAATGGTTTATGTTTCTTTTTACTTATCAAAGAATTATAATAAAAATATAAAATTTACCAAATCAATTTTTCCACTATGGACACCTATAATTATTGTAGTTTTTTTAATTCTTCCATCAAATTTTTCAACCGCCGCTATGATTTTTTTAATGATAGTAACATTAATATTTATTGGAGGATATCCGTTTAAATATTTGTTAGGAATTGGGTTTTCAGGAATAGTTCTTTTTTCTTTATTTTTTTTAACTGTAAAAAATTACCCTGATATAATGCCCAATAGAATTGATACTTGGATTAGTAGAATTGAGAATTTTACATCTTCTGAAAATTCAGAAAATAATTATCAAATATTGAGAGCAAAATCAGCTATTGCCTCAGGAATGGTATTTGGAGTTGGGGCAGGAAAAAGCACTATGAAAAATATACTTCCTCAAAGTACATCAGATTTCATTTACGCAATTATTACAGAGGAATATGGAACCATAGGAGCAATTTCTGTTTTGTTATTATATTTACTTTTACTTTTTAGAATAATTATTGTTTCATATAAGTCCGATACTGTTTTTGGCCAGCTATTGGCCTTGGGCGTAGGACTTCCTATTATTTTTCAAGCTTTTATTAATATGGGCGTAGCTGTTCAGTTATTCCCTGTTACAGGTCAACCACTACCATTAATTAGCACAGGAGGAACATCAATTTGGATGACTTTTCTTGCACTTGGAATTATACTTAGTGTGAGTTCAAATAAAATATCTGAAAATCAATTAAATAAAGACAACCCTATAAATGTTTTAAGTGGAAATGAGTAGATTTTTAATTTCAGGTGGAGGAACAGGAGGTCATATATTTCCAGCAATTTCTATTGCAAATGAGTTAAAAAATAGAATTAAGAATGTAAAAATTGAATTTGTGGGTTCTTACAATAGAATGGAAATGGAGAAAGTACCTGAAAATGGATACACTATAAAGGGATTGTGGATTTCTGGTATCAAACGAAGCTTCAATATATCTAACGTTTTAGTTCCTTTAAAAATTATTTTTAGTTTATTACAATCATATATTATCATAAAAAAATTTAAGCCTGATTTTGTAATAGGAACGGGAGGGTTTGCCAGTGGTCCTCTTTTGTTCACAGCTTCAAAAATGTCTATTTCAACTTTAATTCAAGAACAGAACTGTTATCCAGGTCTAACAAATAAAATATTATCACATTCTGCAAAACATATTTGTGTCGCTTATCCAGAAATGGAAAAATATTTTCCAGACTCAAAATTAATTTTTACGGGAAACCCTGTTCGTAGTGAAATTATTGGTTCCAAAGTAAATAGAGATGAAGCAATTAATTATTTTAATCTAAAAAAATCTAAAAAAACCCTCTTGATTTTAGGAGGAAGTCTGGGTGCAAAAAAAATTAATGAATTTGTTAAAGACAACCTCAACGAATTTAAAAAGTTTAATATTCAGATAATATGGCAATGTGGAACAAATCAGTTTGATGAATATGAAAATTTAAATTCAGAAAATATAGTTATAAAGCCCTTTATAAAAAAGATGGAATATGCTTATAATGCATCAGATTTGATAGTGTCTAGGGCTGGTGCAAGTATAATATCTGAGTTGTGCATAGTAGGAAAACCAGTAATTTTTGTGCCATCTCCAAATGTAGCTGAAGATCATCAAACAAAGAATGCTATGTCATTGGTTAATTTAAATGCAGCTCAATTAGTTCATGAAAAAGATCTTAATTTAAATTTTTTCAGAACTTTTAAAAAAATTATTTTGGATGATGAATATCATAGGAATTTATCCAAATCCATAAAAAAGTTAGCAAAACCAGATGCAACTATTGAAATAGTTAATAACATTTTAAAATCAATTAAATATGCTGAGTAAATATCAAAACATATATTTTCTTGGAATTGGTGGAATTGGAATGTCATCACTTGCTCAATATTTTGTTAATGAGAAAAAAAATGTTGGCGGTTATGACAAAGTTGAATCAAAAATTACTCAAAACTTAGAAGAAATTAACGTAGATATAAATTATGAAGATAATATAACAAATATACCTGTTAAATTTTTTAATAGAGACAAAACATTAGTAATTTTTACTCCTGCTATACCAAAATTAAACAAGCAATTTGTTCATTTTAAGCTTAATAATTTCAAAATTTTAAAAAGATCTGAAATACTTGGACTAATTTCAAAAAATAAATTTTGTATTGCTATAGCCGGAACCCACGGAAAAACTACAACATCATCAATCCTTTCTCATATTTTGTTTGACAATAATATTAAGTTTACATCTTTTATTGGTGGCATTTCTGAAAATTATAATACCAACTTTATTCAGAACGGAAATGAAATTATTTTGGTTGAAGCCGATGAGTTTGATAGATCTTTTTTAACTCTAAATCCAAATATTGCTTGTATAACTTCAATTGACCTTGATCATCTAGATATATATGAAAATGAAATCCAATTAAAAAATTCATTTATTGATTTTACAAAAAGAATTAAAAAAGATGGAATATTATTAGTAAATGAAAATGTTTCAATAACTGGGATAACTTTTGGTTTTGAAAATTACTCAAACTATTATATTTCTGATTATAAAATAATAAATAATGTTTCCACATTTAATATTAATAGCAAAGAACATGTTTTTGAGGTAAATTTTGATATGCCTGGGAAGCACAATGCTTTGAATGCTCTGGCAGCTTTTGTTGTTGGTCTTAAATTAAAAATACAGCCTGAAAAAATTATTAGTTCAATTTTAACTTTTAAAGGAGTTAAAAGAAGATTTTCATTTATTTCTAAATATCCAAAAATTATAATTGATGACTATGCTCATCATCCAATTGAAATTAAGGCAATTAGAGAATCTATCAGAGACTTATATCCAAACAAAAAAGTAACTGCAGTTTTTCAACCTCATTTATATTCAAGAACAAAAGATTTAATGGATGAGTTCGCTTCAAGTTTATCTGATTTTGATGAAGTAATTTTAACTGATATTTATCCTGCACGCGAGAAGCCTATAAAGAATGTAAACTCAAATATTCTTTTAAGTAAGATTAATAATATTAACAAACATTTAACTGATAAATCAAATTTGTCGAGTCATTTAAGTAGATCAGATTCTGAGGTTTTAGTTATAATGGGGGCTGGAGATATTTCTAATGAAGTTGAAAAAATTAAAAAAACTATAGAACAATTATGAGATTAAATAATTATAAAATATCATTCTTAATTATAATTATAGCTGTTCTTTCATTTTTCAGCTTTAGTAAAAATAAAGAAAGAACAATTTCTTTTAAAGACATACATTTTATTGAATCTGAATTTAATTTCATCTCAGTAGATTCGGTTAATAAATTGTTAACACAAACTGATGTTTTCTCAAAAAATATTTTAAAAAGTGATTTAAATTTGAAAGAAGTTGAACAAGAAATATTATCAAATAGTTATATTGATTTTGTTGATGTGTCAGTTTCAATTGATGGGAAAGTAGGAATTAAAATAAAAGAAAAAAACCCTGTATTTAGAGTTTTAAATGAAAAGTATTATTTAGATGCCAAAGGAAAAACTATGTCATTATCACCAAATTATTCTGAGACAGTTCCTTTGATTCTAAATAGAGTTGAATCTGAAAAATACACAGCGTTAGGTAAGTTAGGTTACTACATCGATAGGGATAAATTCTTGAGAAATCATATTTCAAGTTTGAGTTATGCAGATGAGAAGATAGTTTTTGGTTTAAATGATTATCCATTCATTTTGAAAATGGATGGTTTTGATAATTATAGATCAAAATTTAAAAACTATCAAAACTTCTTTTTAAGTGTTTATAGTTCAGGCTTATTAGATAGTATAAAAACTGTCAATTTAAATTTTAAAAACCAAGTTGTTATAGAAAGAAAATAAATGGAACGTCAAAATATATTTGTTGGTTTAGATATAGGGACAACAAAAATTGTTGCTTTAATTGGTTCATTAAATGAATATGGTAAATTAAAAATCATCGGGGTTGGTAAATCTAAAAGTCTTGGTGTTCACAGAGGTGTTGTTAATAATATAACTCAAACTATTCAGTCAATTCAATCTGCTGTTAACGAGGCTGAATTGAATAGTTCTGAAAAAATAGAAAAGGTTATAGTTGGGATAGCAGGTCAACATATAAGAAGTCTTCAACATAGTGACTACATAACAAGAACCAATTCAGATACTGTCATTGATGATTATGATTTAGAAAAGTTGATTAATCAAGTTCATAAGCTAGTAATGTTACCTGGGGAAGAAATTATCCATGTTTTACCTCAGGATTATAAAGTTGATGGGCAAGCTGAAATTAAAGAACCAATTGGAATGTTTGGAGGAAGACTTGAAGCTAACTTTCATGTTGTAGTAGGACAGGTTTCCTCAATAAAAAATATTGCTAGGTGTATTAAAAGTGCAGGGATTGATTTTGAAGGTATTACTCTTGAACCAATTGCATCATCAGATGCCGTTTTAAGTCAAGAAGAAAAAGAAGCAGGAGTTGCTCTAATAGATATTGGAGGTGGAACTACTGATTTAGCAATTTTTAAAGATGGAATAATTAGACATACCTCTGTTATACCATTTGGCGGAAATGTTATAACTGATGACATCAAAGAAGGTTGTTCAATAATTGAAAAACAAGCTGAATTATTAAAAATAAAGTTTGGATCTGCTTGGCCTGGTGAAAATAGAGATAATGAAATTGTTTCCATACCAGGTTTGAGAGGAAGAGATCCAAAAGAAATTTCACTCAAGAATCTATCTAAAATTATACATGCTAGAGTAGTTGAAATAATTGAACAAGTATATATTGAGATCAAAAATTATGGACATGATGATCAAAAAAAGAAATTGATTGCAGGAATTGTCTTAACAGGTGGAGGTAGTCAGTTAAAACACCTAAAGCAACTAGTTGAATATATTACAGGAATGGATACAAGACTTGGTCATCCAAGTGAACATTTAGCTGGAAATAATTCTATAGATATTTCAAGTCCAATGTATGCAACAGCCGTTGGCCTTGTGATGAATTCAATAAAAATTAGAAAAGTAAATAAACTGAAAGATGAAACATCAGAAAACGATAATATGGAACTTAAATCCGAAGAAAATAGTAAAACAAAAAAACCTGTTTCAATATTAGATCAATTTACAGAAAGAATAAAAACATTTTTAGATAACGCCGAATAAATTAATATTATGCAATTAAACCAAGAAATTAAGAATTTGCCATTTGATTTACCAAAAAATCAGAGTAACGTAATAAAAGTAATAGGAGTAGGAGGAGGTGGAAGTAATGCAATTAATTATATGCATTCAAAAGGAATAAAGGGAGTGGATTTTGTAGTGTGTAATACAGACTCTCAAGCATTAGAAAACAGTAAGGTTGAAAATAAAATTCAGTTAGGTATATCTCTAACAGAGGGTTTAGGAGCCGGAGCAAATCCTGAAATTGGTGAAAAAGCTGCTGTTGAAAGTTTCGATGATTTAAAGAAAATGTTAGAAACTAATACAAAAATGGTTTTTGTAACAGCAGGAATGGGAGGAGGAACTGGAACCGGAGCAGCTCCAGTAATTTCAAAATTAGCAAAAGAAATGGATATTTTAACGGTTGGTATTGTCACAATGCCATTTCAATTTGAAGGCAAAATTAGAGAAGAGCAAGCAAAAAAAGGAATTGAAAAATTAAGAAATGAAGTTGACGCATTAATTGTTATAAACAATAATAAATTAAGAGATATTTATGGTAATCTAGGTTTTAAAGAAGGTTTTGCAAAAGCAGACGAAGTTCTAGCTACTGCATCTAAAGGAATAGCTGAAGTTATTACACATCACTATACTCAAAATATTGATTTAAAAGATGCTAAAACTGTCTTGTCAAACAGTGGCAATGCTATTATGGGATCAGCCACATCATCTGGAACAAAAAGGTCAATAGAGGCAATTTCTTCAGCATTAGATTCCCCTTTATTAAATGATAATAGGATACATGGAGCAAAAAATGTTTTACTTTTAATAGTTTCAGGAAAACAAGAAATTACAATAGATGAAATCGGATTAATAAATGAATATATTCAGGAAAAAGCAGGTCATAATGCAAATATAATTATGGGTGTTGGAGAAGATTTGAATTTGGAGGAATCAATTTCTGTTACAGTAATTGCTACTGGATTTGATCCCAATCAGCAAGAAGAAATTATACATTCAGATTCAAAAAAAATAATTCATAATCTTGATGAAAATACTGGATATGTTCAAAATTTGAGTTCAAAAAACAGCTCTGATGATAATACCATGGAGTTGGATTTTGAGACTGATTCAATAGATTTTAAAAACACAGAAATAGAAATAGAGAATCTTGACTCATCCACTAATCATGAAGATCTAAAGGCTTCTATTGAGGAAGTTAAGTCAACTTTTGATATAAACAACGATAAGATGGAAATTAACGACATTAATAATCTTGAAGTAATATCCCCTGAAGAAATAAAAATAGAGGAACAAGTTTTATTTGACTTTGACATGCCATTGAAAAAGAAAAAATTTGATCCTGACAAAATTATTCATGAATTAATTGAGGATGTAAATGAAATCGAAGTAAATAATCCTATTCATATAATTCCTGTAACAGAAGTGACAGCCACTAATTCAAATAAATCAAGTTTTGACGATTACAATACAAAACCTAGTAATGATTCTCTCAATAATAAAGAAAACGAAGTTATTCTTAACCCCCTAAATTGTTCAATTGCTGTTGGATTAGCTAAAAGAACTGATGAGAGAAAAATTAAATTAAAAGAGTTTAATTACGATTTTAAAAAATCCAGAAACCTAAAATCTATAGAAAATGAACCTGCTTTTAAAAGAGCTGGAATTTCTCTTACTGATTTAGAAAAAGTTAAATTATCAAAAAGCTCAATAGGCGATGATTTAAATGGAAAAATTAATAATAGAGCGAACAACTCTTTTTTACTTGATAATATCGATCAACTTAAATAAATAACTATGGGATTACTAGAAAATATTTCAGGCTCAATTATTAAGGCTATAAAAAGTAAGAATAACTATGAATTAGAGTCTTTAAGGGCGATCAAGTCAGCTTTATTACTTGCAAGAACACAAAAAAATTTTGGAGGAGAAATTAGTCAAGCTGATGAAATTAAAATATTACAAAAATTAGTTAAACAAAGGAAAGAAAGTGCTGAAATATATTCAAATCAAGACAGGTTAGAGCTTGCCGAATTAGAACTCAATCAGGCTAAAGTAATTGAGAAGTTTTTACCTAAACAATTAGATCATGATGAAATTGAAAAAATTATTTCTGAAATAATCGATCAATCTGGTGCTCAGGGAATGAAAGATATGGGCAAAGTAATGGGACTTGCTTCAAGTCAACTTTCAGGAAAAGCTGATGGAAAAACTATTTCTAATATAGTTCGTTCTAAGTTGTCTTAATTTTTGGCCCAGTAGTTCAACTGGATAGAATATCAGATTTCGGCTCTGATGGTTGGAGGTTCGAATCCTCCCTGGGTCACGAAAAAACAACTTATGTATAAATTTTTTCTTCTTATTATTATATTATTAAATTTTAAATTATCTGCTCAAAATAATCAGGAATTGTTTGAGCTCCAAATAAACGTATCTAATATAGAATCAAATGGAAACTTAATAATTGCTGTTTGGTCAAATCCTGATTCATGGAATAGCAACGCTACAAACAGTTCAGGTCAAAAAGAAGGTTTTGATTATGGTTATAAAGAATGGGTGGAAAAAGATAAATTTTCCACAACAATTAATCTTCCTAAAGGAATTTATCTTATATCAATTTTATTAGATAAAAACCAAAACAATATTTTAGACAAAAACTTTATAGGTATGCCTGTTGAACAATATGGTTTTTCCACAGAAAAAAAAATCAGATTTAGAAAACCAAAATTTAGTGAAGGCTCAATTAAATTTTATAAAAAAAGGGTTTTAGATATTGAACTACAGTAATTAAATATTACTATTTACCTTAATAGTGTAATTATTTAAAATTTTTTATTCAATATTTATTGTTTTTATTGTTCTAAGGTTGGTTTTAGGTGCGATCACATAGTTTAAAACTTCAAATTCTAAATCAATTTTATTTTTAACTTTTTTTGTTTTGATATATATTGTTTTACTAGACTTAGGTTTAAGTTCGATGTATTTGTAGTCATTATGAAATGTAAATTCTCCAGTATAGTTGAGATTAATTGGAGCAACTGATTTATTTATTAACTCTACCTGCAAAATTTCAACTTTTCTATTTTTGAATCCGTATCCTTTGGAAACAACCTCCAAATTGTTTTCTATTACTTGTTTTAAATTATTTGACTTACCAATAATTAGATCTCTGTACCATATAAATGTATCTCCTTTAAATAAAGCATCTCTGATAGATTTTATTGTTCTATTATTTGACATTATAAATGTAATTGGTCTGTGAAAACTTTCTTTTTTAATATTAAAATCCCATTCAATTAATATATGAACATCACTTGTACCCATCATTGTTAATTCATTTTCAAGTGCAATTTGCATTGCTTCCTCAGAAAATGTATCAAAGTTTACAACCTCAATTCCGTGTAATAATTTTTTATCAATTACATCTTTATGAATCGGATCAAGTTTAGCTATTCCATCGCTTCTGTTAGCTTCCCACATTGGATGATTCCAAAAAACAAAAGCTCCTTGATTATTAGCTTCTCTAATTGCTCGATTAAAGTTCAAAGGTTTTTTATCACTTTCAAAAAATTTATTAGCATCTTTTATAAAAATTGCATTAAAGTGGCCTGGTGGCATTGGTTTTGTAATTTCTGTTCCGTGAACAACTGCTAAAGGACGATTTTGTACATAACCACCTGCTATTTGAAATGATCTATTTCTATTTGTATGAGGGATGTCATTCAAATGAGACTGGTATTCTAGGTGTTCCGTAAGTGATATTAAATCAATGCTATCTCTAACAGCCTCATCAACCCTGACAGTTGGCCATACAACTCCATCAGAAAAAACACTGTGAATATGTAAATCAGATGAAATATAAAAAACATCATCAGGACTTTTAAAAAATTCTTTTCTTTTTTGTGCACTAATATTAAACACAGTTAATATTAGGATTAGAGCAGATATACTTTTTTTCATGATAAAATATTTGATTAAGTTTTTTGTTTTGAAAAAAAAATAGTCATTATTTAAAGTAATTAAAAGGGTTAAAAATTTAAATGTTTTTAATCTAGTTTTTACCATTTAATTATCTTTATATTAAATTAAATTTACAATTTTAATTATTATCAGTATGAAGTATATAAATAACACTCTTATTTTGGCACTTATATTATTTAATTATTCATGTGCCTCTCTATCTTTATTTTCACCTGAAACTCATAATCATTACACTACTGAAAATGATAGTTCGAATAATAATGAACCGATCGTTAATCAAGCAAATACGATCAACTTATTTAATGGAAATGATTTAAACGGATGGATAGTTTACGGAACAGAAAAATGGTATGTTGAAGATGGGATTTTAGTTTGTGAAAGTGGCCCAGATGCTCAGTATGGATATTTAGGAACTGAAGATTATTACAAGAATTTTGTTTTAAATCTTGAATTTATGCAAGAAGCAAATGGAAATAGTGGTGTTTTTTTTAGATCTACTGTTGAGGGAACTAAAGTAAGTGGGTGGCAAGTTGAAGTAGCACCCCCTGGGTTATACACCGGTGGAATTTATGAATCATATGGAAGAGGTTGGTTAATTAAACCAAGCTTTGGAAAAGATTCTTCTCTAATTATGGGAGACTGGAACAAACTTACTGTTAAAGTTGAAGATAGTAATGTAACTACATGGCTAAATGGAAAAAAAATGATTTCTTATTCAGATAAAAAAATTGGAGATGCTAATGGTAGAATTGCTTTACAGATACATGATGGTGGAGGTATTAAAGTAAAATGGAGAAATATCAAAATTCAAAATTTATAAACAAAACCTGAAGAGTGATCTTTTCTTGCTCCTGTTACATTGCTCAAACAGTTAATCTTATTATAATATTTCAAAAAACCTAAATATGCAAAAATTAATGATTCTTTGTGTTCTATTATATCCTTTTTAGGGATGATAATTTTACACTCAACTTTGTCTTCGATTTTTTGAACTAAAGTTTTATTGTATACACCTCCACCTGTAATCAAAATTTTATCATCTTTTTTTTCTTTTATTGATTTTTTTATTTGATATGAAATATGTTCAATATATGTCATTAGTATATCGTAGTTATTTATTGAATAAGATTTAATTAATGGAATAACTTTTTCGTTTACATATTCAATTCCTAAAGATTTAGGTCCTGAAATTTTATAAAAAGCCATTCTATTTAACTTACTCAATAGTTTATAATTGATATTTCCTTTTTTTGAAAGGTTTCCGTTAATATCATAATCATATCCTAATTTATTTGAGTAATAATTTAAAACTGTATTTGCTGGACTAATATCAAAAGCATTGATGGTTTTATCTTTCTTAATTGAAATATTACAGAACCCTCCTATATTTAAACAATATTTGTAATCGCTAAATAAATTCAAGTCTCCAATAGGTACCAGGGGAGCACCTTGACCACCCAGTTTCACGTCTTGGATTCTAAAATTACATACAACATTACATTTTGTTTTTTCTAAAATTGATTTACCGTTTCCAATTTGGTATGTTATTCCTTGATTTGGTTTGTGATGAACTGTATGTCCGTGAGATGAAATAATATCAATTTTTATATTTCCACATTCTTTAATAAAAGTATTAATCTTATCACCAATGTAATTACCGTATTCAACATCTAATTTTCTTAATTCTTTTTTATCACAATGAATTGAATTTTTGAGTTTTGAAATCCAAATATTGGAATAATCATAGGTATAAGTATTGATTATTTTATAGTTTGAGTGAATATTTTTATCAAATTTTACTAAACTTAAGTCTAGACCATCAATAGAAGTTCCACTCATGGCTCCAATAACATATATATAATTTGAACACATAACTGATATGTATTAAAATTATTAATATTTATTTACAACTAATTAATAATTGAAGATAATTCTGAAATAGTATTTGAAGGATTTTTGGACTTAAAAACAAAGCTTCCAGCAACTAGTGCATTAGCACCACATTCAATTAGTTTTTTTGCATTGTTGGAATTTACTCCCCCATCCACTTCAATAATAGCACTGGAGTTATGATCGTTAATTAAATTTCTAAGCTCTCTCACTTTATTGAAAGTGTTTTTTATGAAAGATTGTCCTCCAAAGCCAGGATTAACACTCATAATACAAACTAAATCTAGGTCACCTATTATAGATTTTAAAAAAGAAACAGGTGTATGAGGGTTGATGGCTACACCAGCTTTTAAATTTAAATCCTTAATTTTTTGAACTGTTCTATGAAGATGTGGACAAGCCTCGAAATGAACAGTTAAAATATCAGCTCCAAGTTGAGAGAATTTTTCTAAATAATCATCAGGACTAGAAATCATTAGATGAACATCTAATGTTTTTTTAGCATTTTCTTTGAAGACGTTCATTATTGGTGTTCCGAATGAAATATTAGGAACAAAAACCCCATCCATAACATCAATGTGAAACCAATCAGCTTTACTATTATTGACCATATCAATCTCACTTTTGAGGTTTCCAAAATCACAAGCAAGCATGGATGGCGCAATAATATTCATATTAACCTAAGTAAGTTTTTAGAATTCGGCTTCTTGATGTGTGCTTTAATCTTCTAATTGCTTTCTCTTTAATTTGCCTAACTCTTTCTCTAGTTAGATCAAATGTTTCTCCGATTTCTTCAAGTGTCATGGCATGTTTTTCACCTAATCCAAAATATAACCTAACAACATCTGCTTCCCTTGGCGTTAATGTTTCTAGAGCTCTTTCAATTTCTGTTCTTAAAGATTCATGCAAAAGGTTTCTATCAGGGTTAGGCGATTCGCCACTTCTTAATACATCATAGAGGTTAGAATCCTCTCCTTCAACTAAGGGTGCGTCCATAGAAACATGTCTTCCAGAATTTTTCATTGATTCTTTTACATCAGAAACCGTCATATCCAACTCTTTTGCAATTTCTTCAGCTGAAGGAACTCTTTCGTTTGCCTGTTCTAAGAAGGCATACATTTTGTTTATTTTATTAATGGATCCAATTTTATTTAATGGAAGTCTTACAATCCTAGATTGTTCGGCTAGAGCCTGCAGAATAGATTGTCTAATCCACCAAACCGCATAAGAAATAAACTTAAATCCTCTTGTTTCATCAAATCTTCTTGCGGCTTTAATTAAACCTAGATTACCTTCGTTAATTAAATCAGGCAGAGTAAGTCCTTGATTTTGATATTGTTTTGCAACAGAAACAACAAATCTTAAATTGGCTTTTGTTAGCTTATCTAAAGCATTTTCATCACCTGCTCTGATTTTTTGAGCCAATTCAACTTCTTCCTCAGCTGTAATTAAATCAACTTTTCCAATTTCTTGTAAATATTTGTCAAGTGAGGCAGTTTCCCTATTGGTTACCTGTTTTGTAATCTTAAGTTGTCTCATGTAATCTGTTTTAAACTTATTATACGTTCAAAATATTAAAAAGGTTACAGTTTAATGTAATTATTTAGAATTTTTATTACCTCTTTCTCTGTTATCTCTTCTTCTATTGTCTTTATTTTGGGGTCTAGGCGATCTTTCTACAAAACCTTCAGGTTTTTCTAATAATGCTTTTCTTGAAACTTTTTCCTTTCTAGTTCGTGGATCCACACCAAAGTATTTTACCTCAAGTTCATCACCTAGCTTAAGAACATCACTAACGTTATTGGTTCTTTCCCAAGCAATTTCACTTACATGTAACAAAACTTCATTTCCAGGTGCATCTAAATATTCAACAACAGCACCAAAATCCAACATTTTTATAACTTTAACTTTATATGTATTACCTTTTTCTGGTTTGAAAAGAAGGGAATCAATTTTACAAAGAACTAAATCAATACCTTCTTGGTTAGTCCCTAGAATTTCTACAATTCCTTCTTCAGTTTCAGGATCTTCATTAATAACAATTGTACAACCGGTACTCTTTTGTAATTCTTGAATCACCTTACCTCCAGGGCCGATAAAAGGTCCAATAAACTCGTTTGGAATTCGACTGGTAACCATTTTTGGTGCATGAGCTTTAACTTCCGGATTAGGTTTTTCTATAGTTTCAGTAATTTTATTTAATATATGTAACCTTCCATCTCTGGCTTGCTTTAGAGCTTTAACTAAAATTTCATATGATAAACCTTTTATTTTGATATCCATTTGACATGCTGTTATACCCTCTGAAGTTCCAGTGACCTTAAAATCCATGTCACCTAAATGATCTTCATCACCAAGTATATCACTTAGTACAGCATATCTTTCCCCATCTGAGATAAGTCCCATTGCAATTCCTGAAACAGGTCTTTTAATTTGCACTCCAGCATCCATTAATGCCATCGTACCCGAACAAACAGTTGCCATTGAAGATGACCCATTTGATTCTAGCACTTCACTCACAACTCGAACAGTATATGGGCAATCATCTGGAATCATTCCTTTTAGACCTCTTTGAGCAAGGTTACCGTGTCCAACCTCTCTTCTTGATGTTCCTCTTAATGGTCTTGCCTCTCCAGTACAGAAAGGAGGAAAGTTATAATGTAAATAAAAAGTTTCCTCACCTTCATATGACGGCATGTCAATTTTATTAGCTTCTCTTGATGTTCCTAAAGTTACTGTTGCTAAAGCTTGAGTTTCACCTCTTGTGAATATGGATGATCCATGTGTAGATGGCAGGTAATTAACTTCACACCATATTGGTCTGATATCGGTTGTTTTCCTTCCATCTAATCTCAAACCCTCACTTAAAGTTAATTCACGAACAGCTTCTTTTTGAGATTTGTTAAAATACTTTTCAATTAGTTTACCATTTTCTTCCATTTCTTCTTCAGAAAAAAGAGATTTTACCTCATCTTTAAGGGTTGAAAAAGCTAAACTTCGCTCTGATTTTGATGTTCCTTTTTTTGCAATTTCATAAGATTTGTTGAAAGTGGCATCATGAATTTTTTTGGAAAGCTCTTCATTTTCATCACTTTTTTCATATTCTCTGACTGCTTTCTTACCAACAGCTTCAGCAAGTCTAACTTGAGCTTCAATTTGAACTTTTATTGACTCATGAGCAAATTTGATAGCCTTAGCCATTTCTTCCTCACTACACTCATCCATTTCACCTTCAACCATCATAACTGATTCAGCTGATGCTCCTACCATCATATCGATATCAGATTTTTCTAATTGAACTCTACTAGGATTTATAATAAACTTTCCATCTACTCTTGCAACTCTTGCTTCAGAAATAGGGCATTCAAAAGGAAAGTCACTTAATTGAATTGCTGCAGATGCTGCAAGACCTGCTAATGCATCTGGCATGACATCTTCATCATGTGACATTAGTTGTATCATAACTTGGACTTCTGAATGATAATCCTTTGGAAATAATGGACGTAATACTCTATCCACCAACCTCATAGTTAAAACCTCACCATCACTTGGTCTAGCTTCTCTTTTAAAAAATCCACCTGGATATCTACCAGCAGCAGCGAATTTTTCTCTATAATCTACTGTAAGTGGAAGGAAGTCAACATTACTAGCATCATAGTTAGAAACTACGGTACAAAGTAGCATAGCTTTACCCATTTGAACAACTACTGAACCGTGAGCTTGTTTAGCTAGCTTTCCAGTTTCAAGAGTTATTATTCTACCATCACCTAAGTCAATGGTTTCATTAAAAGTTTTGATTTTCATATTTTTCATTAAATAAATTAAGTTGTGTTGTGTCTTAAGTAGAATACCAATGAAAAACTATGGAAAAATTTTATTTACGTAAGTTTAATTTTTTAATTATCTCCCTGTAGCGATTTATATCTTTATTTTTAAGATAACTCAATAAACTTTTTCTTTTTCCAACCATCATAACCAAGGATCTCTCAGTATTAAAATCCTTTTTGTTTTTTTTCAAGTGTTCAGTTAAATGATTAATACGTTTAGTAAATAATGCAATTTGACCTTCAGCAGAACCAGTATCTGATTCAGATTTTCCATGTTCTTTGAAGATTTCTTTTTTGTTTTCTTTTGTTAAATACATGCCAATATTATTAAAATGATTCTTATGTAACTTAATAGCGCGGCAAATATAATATTAATTTTGAAAAAAATACTTTTAATATGATCTTAAAGGTTTGTTTAGAACTAAATCAAAATATAAGTTGATTTTATTTTTTAATTCTAATCTTGAAGAAATGAAGTCTAAAAAACCATGATCAAGAAGAAATTCAGAGGTTTGAAAACCTTCAGGTAACTCTTTTCCAGTTGTGTCTTTAACAACCCTAGGTCCTGCAAAACCAATCAATGCACCTGGTTCTGAAATATTAATATCTCCAAGCATAGCAAATGATGCCGTAGTTCCGCCTGTTGTTGGATCTGTACATAGAGATACATATGGGATTTTATGATTTGAGAGTTGAGCTAATTTTGCAGAAGTTTTTGCCATTTGCATTAGAGACAATGCCCCTTCCATCATTCTAGCTCCACCAGACTTTGATATTATAATCAAAGGTATTTTTTTCTTTATGGCAATATCAATAGCTCTACTTATTTTTTCACCAACAACAGATCCCATTGATCCTCCAATATAGCTAAAATCCATGCAGGCTATTACTACATCTTTACCATGAGATTTTCCAATAGCAACCCTGATAGCATCCTTAAGTCCTGATTTATCCTTAGCTTCTTTAGTCCTTTGTTTATAAGTTTTTTTATCTGAGAATTTTAAAGGGTCTTTTGATTTTAGATTTTTATCAATCTCTTTAAATTTACCATCAAATAAAATTTTGAAATATTCCTGACTACCAATTCTTAAATGAAATCCATCTTCAGGTGATACGTAAAAGTTTTTTTCTAATTCTTCAGTATCAATAATTTTGCCGGTGGGAGTTTTATGCCAAAGTCCTTCTGGGGTATCTTTTTTTTCTTCTGTTGAAGTTTGAATTCCTTTTGTTTTTCTCTTAAACCAAGCCATGAAATGGAAGTTTTTTCAAATATACTAAACCAAATTTAGTTTAGAGTATCAACATTATTAAGATCCTTAAATGCTTGAGTTAGTCTTTCAATAAAACTTTCTTCAGCTTTTCTTAACCAAACCCTAGGATCATAATTCTTTTTGTTTGGAATATCATCTCCATCGGGATTACCAATTTGCGATTTTAAATATTCGCTATTAGAGTTAAAATAATCTCTAACACCTGACATAAATGCATATTGCATATCAGTATCAATGTTCATTTTTACAGCACCATAGTCAATTGCTTCTCGAATTTCATCCACTGATGATCCAGATCCACCATGGAAAACAAAATTTATTGTGTTGTGACCCACATTGTATTTTTTTGAAATATAGTCTTGAGAATTTTTTAAAATTTTTGGCGTTAATTTTACATTACCTGGTTTATAAACTCCATGTACATTTCCAAATGCTGCAGCGATGGTAAACTTATCACTTATTTTTGAGAGTTCTTCATATGCATAAGCGACTTCTTCTGGTTGAGTGTAAAGTTTTGAATCGTCAATATCAGTATTGTCAACACCATCTTCTTCTCCGCCTGTAATTCCTAATTCAATTTCTAAAGTCATTCCTATTTTACTCATTCTTTCGAGATAATCTTTACAAATGGAAATGTTTTCTTCAATCGGTTCTTCAGAAAGGTCTATCATGTGTGAACTGAACAAAGATTTTCCAGTATTTTTAAAATGTTCCTCACTTGCACTAATTAAACCATCTATCCAAGGTAAAAGTTTTTTTGCAGCATGATCAGTATGTAGAATAACTGGTACATCATAAACATTTGAAAGTTCGTGAACATGTTTAGCACCAGCAATTGCCCCTTTTATTGCAGCAATTTGATTTTCGTTTGAAAGTCCTTTACCAGCGTTAAATACTGCTCCTCCGTTAGAAAATTGAATTATTACTGGAGCATTCAATTTGGATGCAGTTTCTAAAACTCCGTTTATTGAATTTGAACCAATAACATTAACTGCAGGTAATGCAAATTTTTTTGCTTTTGCTAATTCAAAAATTTCTTGAACTTCATCTCCTGTAGCAACGCCTGCTTTAATTGTTTTACTCATTTTTTAAAAAATTAATTCGCTAAAATATAAAGAATAATTGGTCCTAAAAAGGATAATTTAAACCAATATTAAAAACAGCATTTTTAAAGTTAAAATCTGAAAACCATCTTTCTTTCTTTTCAAGAACAGGGTTGTAGGTTTTAAAACCAGTATCTAACCTAAGTACAAAATATCCTAAATTGTATCTTAATCCAAATCCACTTCCAATTGCAATTTCATTCAAATCATTTAGACTATTAAAAGTTCTTTTAACGTCTTTGGTATCATCAAAAACATTCCAAATATTCCCGAAATCACTAAAAATTGCACCATCAAGTTTTCCAACAAGGTTAAACCTGTATTCAACATTAAGTGCAATTTTCATATTTGCTTCATTAAATTCGCTCAGCGCACCACTACTTCCTGGACCAAGTCTGTATACTTCCCAAGCTCTATTGTCATTAGAACCCCCAGCAAAAAAAGACTTTGAAAATGGAATGTTTTTTGAATTTCCAAAAGGTGCTGCAATTCCAAAAAATGATCTAATTGCTAATTTGGATTTCAAACCCATGTTCCAATGTTTTATGTAACTAATTTCGGTTTTTACAAATTGTGAATAGGCAAGACCTAATATTTTATTTTGTCCTAATTCATTTTGCGAAACCTTAAATTCATTTGCTAACAAATTAGTAAGGTTTCCTGCTAATTCAACTTTAAACTTAAACTCAGAAAAGTCTTTATTAAAAATATTTTCAATTGGTCTTTTAATAATTGAAAAACTGGACCCTACAATTAAGTTGTTAGCTGTTAATCTGTTTCTTCTATCATTTATGTAATTAAGATTATTAAAATCATTTTCATTTAATAATTCTGGACTTGAAATTACATCTTCAATATAAGAATCTATACCCGACGGAATTATTAACTCATTGTTGGAATCAAAATACTTTGAATTAGCATTATTATCTAGTGCTATTTGATTAATTTTTTCATATGAGTTTGTATAAATATTAAAATAATTAAGTCTGTTTTTATTATTAACTAATTCTATATTAATCAAACTTAGATTTTTTCTTCTTTTTTTAGGATCAATCCAATCATAATTTAAATTTAATCTAAAATTTTGTCTGTCAAGACCAATATTGTTTTGATTTGAAACACCTAAATTAAGAAAGGTGGCTGGTTTGTCTTGTAAAATTTTAAACCTTTTAGGTGAAAAAAACCTTGGAAATTTCAATCTTAAATCAAATCCATACTCTGAAATTGTAGTATTTGATGATTTTCCGATTGTCCCTCTTGATGTTAATTCAAGTTTTTCACCTCCCATAAAAATATTTCTGTTATTAAAAGATGTCTCAAATGCAATTCCAATATCTTCAATATTAGAATGTTTTAGGTCTAACCCAAAACTTAATGAGTATTTTTTTTGTGGAACCAAAAAAATATCTACCTCAAGTCTGTTGTTTGAATTATTTAAATAATTAAAGCTTATTGATGGATATTGAAAACTATCAAAATCATTTAATTTTTTTATGGTGTTGGTTCTGGCTTCATCACTATAATTTGAATTTATTTTTATGGAAATAAGTTCAGTTAGAATTTTAGTTTTGTAATTGAGTATATCATTTGAATAAAAATCTATTCCATTAAAATTTTCAATAAATTCTAATTCATTATCTAAATCTTCATCAATAATTTTTATGTTAATCTTTTCAATTTTATGAATTTTATAATCATTGTTTTTTTTGTCATCAATTAAAATTTCAACCGGAATTCTAAAGTTTGCAGAAATTGTATCTAAATTTACTTTATAAGAAATAGCACTAATTTGAAAATTATAAATTCCAGAGTCTTTAAATAACTTATCAATTCTATTTCTTTCTTTTTCAAAGATACTTGTGGTAAAAGGGTCTCCCATAACCAGCAATGATTTTTCTTTTTTCGAATTGAATATTGAATCTAATAATTTAGACTTTATATTTAACTTAATTGAATCCAGTAAGTATCTATTTCCAAGATTTACATTATAAATAACATTACCATAATTTTTCTGATTTTTGTCAACTACAACTTCACTTTTTACTTTTGAATCAAAATATCCTCTATTTCTGTAAAAAGATTTTATATTTTCAACAGAAAATATCGTTTTTAAAGAATCTACGATTTCTAATTTCTCTCCATTTCTAGTCTTCCAATTATTAAAATCCTTGACATATTTTTTAATTTGTGAAACCTGTTTTTTCGAAAAAATTGTATTAAGTTTTTTTTCACGATTCTCTTTTTTATTTAGCCATAAATTAATCAATGAATCGCTGTTTTTATTTCCTGATTGATAAAGTTTAGCTCCAACAGGAATACCTAAGATGTAATTATTTTTCTTTTGGATAATTAATGGCATTAGTGAATCGGTTGAAAATTTACTTTCATTAATGTAAATCTTATTGGACTTCAATATCAGTTCATTTGGTTTTAACTTTTGTGAGACACTGCAACTTTTCAAAAGAACAGTTGAAATAATAAATAATGCTATTTTTATATAAGTATTTTTCAATTTAATCACTTAATCAAAAATACACCATTATTAATGCTTATCAAAAAGGACATAAAGCTGATTAGGAGCTTAAAATTAAAAAAACAAAGACAGTTTAATGAAATGTTCGTTGTCGAGGGAAGAAAATCAATACATGAATTTATTGATAATGGTTTTCATTTAATAAAACTTTTCTCCGTCAATGAAAAATATTTTAAGGGAAAAGCGATTAAAATTTTAAAATCTGATTTGAAAAAAATTAGTTTTTTAAATAATCCTGATGACCATTTGGCTCTTTTTAAGATTCCAGCTTCAAAAAAAATAGATTATTCAAATTTAATATTGGCTTTTGATAATATTAATGATCCTGGTAACCTAGGAACTATTATCAGAACATGTGATTGGTTTGGAATTAAAGATATTATATGTTCCAAAAATTCAGTTGATTGTTTTAATCCAAAAGTGGTTCAATCAGCCATGGGCTCACTTTCAAGATTGAATATTACATATTTAGACTTAGAAAATTTAATTTCAAAACAATCATTAAAAACATATGGAACATTCTTAAGTGGAAACCCTATTTATGAATTCAAAAATGAACTTAAAAATGGAATAATTGTATTTGGAAATGAGGCAAACGGAATTTCACCTAAAATTGAAAAATTAATTGAATTTAAATTAACAATTCCAAAAAGCGACGATAGACTTTATCCCGAAAGTTTAAACTTGTCAAGCTCCGTTGCAATAGTTTTGTCTGAATTGTTTAGAAGAAATCAATGAAATGAAAAATTCAAAAATACACCCCTAGTGGACATTTTTTTAATATTTCCAGTCCATGGGCTGTTTGGGTCTTCATCAGGAACTAATTCGTTTTTCAATGAAAATAACCCTCTTAATGATGGAGAAAATTTAAAGTTTTGAAAATAGATGTCTATTCCAAGACCCATTTCATAATAAACATTGTTAGTTTTAGTTCTGAAAAATCCATTTGAATTGTCTTCTGGCTTGTTTTGGTCACTTGATAAATTGAATGATGTAGAGATACCACCTGTTATGTATGGCCTAATATTTTTGTATCTGTTTGCGCTATATTTTAATAATAATGGCAAATGTATATAGGTTGATTTAATTGATCTTAATGTGTCAGAGTTCTGTGTAAACTTACTTCTCTCATAAAAAACAATATTTGATTTATTAGTGTAGAGTCCAGGTTCAAATCTTAAGTTTAAGTTTTTTTTAAGTCTCAGGTCACCAATTAGTCCAACATTTAGTCCTATTTGTTGATTAATGAGAATCCTTTTACTTGGATTTTCTTTGTAATCAAGTTTGAAGTTGTATTGGTTCGAACCTAAATAATACCCAAAATGTACAGTTTGTTTGTCAAAATTTTGCAAATTTTCTATTTGTGAATAAGAAATAATCGAAGATAAAAGAAAACAAAATATTTTTAGTTTAAACATCATTATAAATCAAATGTAGTAAAGAAATAACTGATTGAAAATTATTGTAATTTAAAAATCAAGTATATTTGCATTATAATTCTATGATGTATATATGAAAATCATTATAGCGGGTGCTGGAGAAGTGGGCTACCATTTAGCCAAATTACTTTCATTTGAATCACACGATATAACTTTGATTGATAACCAAAAATCAAACTTACACACAGCCGAAAACAAATTGGATATTAAAACTATTGAAGGAAATAGTGCTTCAATTTCTATATTAAAAGAAGCTAACGTAGAAAATTCAGATTTAGTAGTTTCTTTAACTACATCTGAAACAACAAACTTCACAACTTGTATTCTTTCCAAACAATTAGGAGCAAAAAGAACTATTGCTAGAATATCAAATGTTGAATTTATTAAAGATTGTAATGAAATTGATTTTGATTCAATCGGAATTGATGAGTTAATTTCACCTGAAGATTTAGCTGCTGAAGAGATTAAATTAATTCTAAGTGACTCTGCGTTTACTAATACACATGATTTTGATAATGGTATTTTAAAAATGATGGCAGTTAGGCTTGAAAAAAATGCTCCGTTTGTTGGGAAAACTGTAATGGAAGCAGCTTCTGTTTATCCTGGTGTTCATTTTATGCCAATTGCATTAAAAAGAGAGGATAGTGAAAATACTGTAATCCCTAGAGGAAACACAATTTTTTGCGAGTGTGATCATATCTATTTTATAACAAATTCACAGGGTTTAGAGGAATTGTATAAACTGATGGGGGCCGAAAAACAAAAAATTAAAGATGTTATGATACTTGGAGCTGGAAGAGTTGGTTCAAAACTATCAAAGGACCTAATCGATAAAGGTATTAATGTCAAATTAATAGAAATCGATGAAAATAAAGCCAATAAAATTGCAGAAGAAGTAACAGATTTAATGGTTTTAAACGTTGATGGAAGAAATGTTGATTTATTAGTTGAAGAAAATTTAGAAAGTATGGATGCTTTCATTGCTACAACAGGTGACTCAGAAACAAATATCATGTCTTGTTTAATGGCTAAATCTAAAAAAATTAAAAAGACAATAGCCCTTGTAGAAAATATGGATTATTTTAATCTATCACAGTCAATTGGAATAGATACTTTAATTAATAAAAAATTATTGGCTGCAAACGATATATTTAAATTTGTTAGAAATGGTGATATCGTTGAGTTAGCCAAACTTAATGATATGGATGCTGAAATTGTTGAATTTATTGTTAATGAAAACTCAAAAGTTTTAAATAAAAAAATCAAGGACCTCAATTTTCCTCTGTCAGCTATTATTGGAGGAGTTATTAGAAACAATCAAGGTAGAATAGCTTTAGGAGACTTTGATATTCAGCTTGGCGATAGGGTTTTAGTTTGTTCAAAACCTGAAAGCATAAAAAAAGTAGAGAGTTTATTTTTATAGTTAACATGTCTAAACTTAATAATAAGTTAATTTTTTATATTCTGGGATTACTTCTTGTATTCAATGGCTTTGCTATGTTGATGGCATCTCTAGTTAGTTATTTAACTCAAGATGGTGTTTTTAATGAAATATTTTTTTCTTCTTTAGTTGTTGTTGTTACTGGTTGGTTTATAATGCTATTCTCAAAAAATAATAATAGAAAAATACATAAAAGAGATGCATATTTTATTGTCATACTTGGTTGGTTAATTATGGTTCTTTCTGGGATGGTTCCGTACATATCAACCGGCTCTATTACATCATTTTCAAATATTTTTTTCGAGACAATGTCTGGTTATACTACAACTGGATCAACAGTTATTAATGATATTGAATCTCTCCCGGAAAGTATAATTTTTTGGAGAAGTATGACACATTGGTTAGGTGGAATGGGAATTATTGTTTTGGCAATTGCGATACTTCCTCTTCTTGGAATTGGTGGTATGCAACTTTTTTCTGCTGAGGCACCTGGAATAACTGGTGACAAAATCCACCCCAGGATAAGTGATACTGCAAAAAGATTATGGCTGATATATGTTGGGCTAACCTTATTGGAGACACTACTATTAAAATTAGCTGGAATGAGTTTGTTTGATGCAATTAATAATTCAATGAGTAATATTGCATCGGGTGGATTTTCATCTAAAAATGAAAGTATTGGATTTTGGAATGATTCTCCTCTAATCCAATATATTGTAATAGTTTTTATGTTTTTAGCAGGCACAAACTTTGTTTTAATTTATTTTGGAATTTTAGGAAAATTCAAAAAAATAATTTCTGATACAGAGTTTAAATGGTATGTTTCGTTTATAACAACTTTTGTTTTTATAACTACTTTAATTCTTTTTTTTAATGTTGATTTAAACTCAACTAGTGTAGAACATCCTCAAGTATATGGTAAATTTGAAAGCAGTTTTAGACATTCTCTTTTTCAAGTAGTAGCAATTGTTACAACTACAGGATTCGTAACAGGTGATTTTATTTCTTGGACTCCTTTTCTTACTATGTTATTTTTTGGTATAATGTTTTTAGGAGGTTCTTCTGGATCAACATCAGGAGGAGTCAAGGTTTTACGACATTTAATTTTGATAAAAAACGGTTTCCTAGAATTTAAAAGATCTTTGCACCCAAATGCTATTTTTCCTTTAAGGCATAATAATCATGTTGTGGAAAAGCCAATAATTATTCATGTTCTAGCCTTTTTTATTCTTTACCTAATTTTATTTATAATAGGAGCAGGAGTTCTAAGTTTATTGGGATTAGATTTTGAATCTGCTATTGGAGGAGCTGCTTCATCTTTAGGCAATGTAGGTCCTGCACTAGGAACACTTGGACCCACAAGTACATTTGCAGGTCTTCCAGAGATTGGAAAATTTTGGTGTGCTTTTCTAATGCTTGTCGGAAGATTGGAGTTATTTACTGTATTAATCTTTTTCTCTCCAGATTTTTGGAAAAGTTAAACATGCTCAATTGCTTTTTTGATTCTTTTAACAGCATTTATAATATTTTCATTTGATGCAGCATATGAAATTCGAATGTTTTTTGGAGATCCAAAAGCATCTCCAGTTACAGTTGCAACATGAGCATTCTCAAGTAAGTAAATTGCAAAATCTGACGCGTTGTTAATTAAATTTCCATTAAGTTCTTTTCCAAAGAAGTATGATATATCGGGAAAAACATAAAATGCTCCTTTTGGTTCATTTAATTTAAAACCTTTGATTTCACTTAGAAGTTCTATTATTAGTTTCCGTCTTGATTTAAATTCCTCAACCA
The DNA here is from genome assembly GCA_004214185.1 of Flavobacteriales bacterium. Classification (GTDB taxonomy): domain Bacteria; phylum Bacteroidota; class Bacteroidia; order Flavobacteriales; family Flavobacteriaceae; genus MAG-121220-bin8. Next base: position 29,564 of record SGZG01000003.1, read on the forward strand.
TATATTGTATTTTTTCCACTGGAGCATCCAAGGCTGCAATAGCAGCTCTTTGAGCAATACAATTTGTCCCACTTGTAATCTGTCCTTGCATTTTAGTACAGGCCTTTGCTATCCAGCTTGGAGCACCAATGTAACCAATTCTCCAACCTGTCATTGCAAAAGCTTTTGCAAGTCCATTGACAGTAATTGTTCTCTCATACATTGATGAAATTCTAGCAAAACTAAAGTGAGGAATTCCATAATTAATGTGTTCATATATTTCGTCAGAAAGAATATAAATGTTTGGATATTTCTCTAAAATTTTTGAAAGAGCAATATATTCTTGTTCAGAGTATACAGATCCGCTGGGGTTATTTGGAGAATTTATGATTACGAGTTTAGTTTTTTTGGTAATCGAATTTTCTAGTTGACTTGGTGTTATTTTAAAATCTGATGAAATATCCGATCTAATCTCTATCGGGTTTCCTTCAGCTAATGTTACAATTGCGGAATAACTAACCCAATATGGGGCAACTAATAAAACGTCATCTCCAGGATTAACTAAAACTTGAACAGCATTTGCGATTGATTGTTTTGCTCCAGTTGATACAACAATTTGATTGGGATTGTATTCGAGTTGATTATCCCTTTTAAATTTATTACATATAGATTTTTTAAGATCTGCATAACCATCGACTGGAGTGTAAGAATTATAATTTTCTTCTACTGCTTGAATAGCAGCATTTTTAATAAAATCAGGTGTATTAAAATCTGGTTCTCCCAAACTTAACCCAATAATATCCGTTCCATTTTCTCTGAGTTCTCTTGCTTTAGCAGCCATTGCTAATGTTGCTGATACAGGAAGGCTTTTAATTCTTTTTGATAAATTTTTTGACATTTATTAATAAGTTTGAGTAGATAGTTTTACAATTCAAATTTTTAAATAAAGATATTTATTTTGGTAAATTAATTAATGTAATTTTATTCAAATAATTAAAAGTTTTGAACAAGCTAATTCATTATTTTCCTGACCTAACTAAATCTCAAATTTCTCAATATGAAAATTTAATTGATTTGTATAAATATTGGAATTCTAAAATTAATTTGATTTCAAGAAAAGACATTAATGAAATTGAAACAAGACATTTAATTCATTCATTGAGCATTTCCAAAATTTTTTCTTTCAATGATAATTCAAATATTCTTGACGTTGGTACAGGAGGTGGATTTCCAGGGATTCCATTAGCTATAATGTTTCCAAATGTTAATTTTCATTTAACGGATTCAATAGGGAAGAAAATCAAAGTTGTAAATGCAATAATAAAAGATCTTGATTTAAAAAATGTATATGCCGAACAAATAAGATCAGAAAATGTAACAAAAAAATATGATTTTATTGTAAATAGGGCTGTGACAAATATGACTAATTTATTTTCTTTAATCGGTAATAAATTTTCTAAAACTAATAACCATAGTTCTTTTAAAAATGGCATTATAAGCTTGAAAGGAGGAGACTTAAAAAATGAGTTAAGTTCGTTTCACAAAGCTGAAATTTTTGAATTAAATAATTTCTTTAGAGAAATTTTTTTTGAAACAAAAAAAATAGTTTACGTACCTAATCCATATATGGGTATGGATAATCAACAGGAGGATTAAAGTTTTGTTTGATGAGTCTTGGAGAAACCCATCTCAGTAAATTTAATTTAGATCCAGCCTTATCATTAGTTCCCGAACCTCTTGAGCCTCCAAATGGCTGTTGACCAACAACTGCTCCTGATGGTTTATCATTTATATAAAAGTTTCCAGCACTATATCTTAACTTTTTTAAAGCGTAATCAATACTGTCTTTATCTTCTGAAATAAATGCTCCAGTGAGTGCATATATCGATGTTTTATCAACAATTTCTAAAGTTTCTTTCCAATTATTATCATCATATACATAAATTGTTACGACAGGTCCAAAAATTTCTTCCTCCATTGTTATAAAGTTGGGATTTTTTGTTAAAATTACAGTAGGTGATATGAAAAAACCTTTTGATTTATCGTATTCACCTCCAATAATAATTTTCGCTTCTTCAGAACTTTTTGCTTTTTCAATATAACTAACAATTTTATCAAAAGAGCTTTCATGGATCACTGCTGTCATGAAATGTTTAAAATCTCTTGGCGAGCCCATCGTGATTGAATCAATTTGCGTTTTTAAGATTCCAATTATTTCATCAGATTTTGAACTAGGCAAATAAATTCTTGATGCAGCTGAGCATTTTTGTCCTTGAAACTCAAAACCTCCTCTAACTATGGCTGTTGACACTACTTTGGATTTTGCTGAGGGATGGGAAAAAATAAAGTCTTTTCCTCCAGTTTCACCAACAATTCTTGGATAGTCTCTGTACATGTTAATATTTGCACCAACTTTTGTCCATAAATTTTTAAAAACTTCAGTGGATCCAGTGAAGTGAATTCCTGAAAGATTTGGGTCGTTTAAGGCAATATCAGTAATCATAATTGGGTCACCCGAAATTAAGTTAATAACTCCAGCTGGTAGTCCAGCCTCCTTAAAGACATCCATAATGACTTTTGCACTATACATCTGATAATCACTTGGTTTCCATAAAACTACATTACCCATAAGAGCAGCACTTGCACATAAGTTTCCTCCAATAGCAGTGAAATTAAAAGGAGTTATTGCATATACAAATCCCTCCAATGGTCTATATTCTAACTTATTAGAAACATCTCCAACGTTAATTGGCTGTTCATTATAGATTTCGTTCATGTAAACTATGTTAAGTTTCAAAAAATCAACAAGTTCACAAGCTGCATCGATTTCAGCTTGAAAAATTGTTTTAGATTGTCCAATCATAGTTGCCGCATTTATTTTTGATCTGTATGGACCTGCTATCAGTTCAGCTGCCTTTAGAAATATTGAAGCTCTATTTTGCCATGGTGTATTAGTCCAATTATTTTTGACACTTAACGAGTTGTTAATTGCTTCATGAACATGCTTTTCTTCACAAACTGAAAATGAGCCTACAGATTTTTTATTGTCGTGAGGAGGAAATATTTCTTTTCTTGATTTAGTATAAATCTCTTCATTTCCAATGTATAGTGGAATTTTGATATTTTGATTGTACAAATTATCATATGTTTTTTCAAGCTCTAATCTTTCCTTAGAATTTTTTTTATAATCTTTTATTTCTTCATTTAATAATTCGGGGACTTTAAAATTCATCTTTTCTATCATGTTGTTTTAGTTTAATGCTTGAGGAGCATTTAATTTAAAAGTGGGAATGTATGCTCTAAACTTTTTTCCAGAATTAATGTCGATCATACTGTAGAATCCTCTCATGGCACCAACAGGTGAAGTTATTAAACAGCCTGATGAATAAACAAAAGAATTTCCTGTTTTTATTACTGGTTTTTCACCAATAACTCCATCTCCATCAATAATAACATCATTATTTAAAGAATCAAAAATTCTCCAATGTCTTGATTTAAGCTGTACCGTATTTTTGCTTTGATTGGTTATAGTAATAGTATAACTGAAGGAGTAATTTAAAACATAATTTTTAAAATAAGAACCATCAAAACTAGTTTTGACAGAAACTTTGATTCCCCTTGTCACGTGACTTATCATGTTACTAAGTTATATATTTTAAAACATTATCTATTCTATTTTATTATGTTTTTACTTGAATTTTCATAGTTTCCAATTAAACTATAATACTTATCACTAACTCTTTTGTAAAAAAGCAAAACTGTGTATGAATTTTCAGTTTCCCAGTAATCTCCAGAATAGTATTTTAGTTCATTATTTGAATTTACTGAATAGTATTTGTAATTATAAAATCCCTGCTTGAATAAAAATTGACCTTGATAACTATTATTTGCAAGTTTAAGTTCATGTTTTTCACTTAACTCATAGTTGTTGAATTCACCAACTATGTAAACTTTTTTTATTTGGTTCAAGTCATAAGGTTTAAAATTAAAGTGAACTTTTGAGTAATCATTCTGTAAAATAGGATTATCAATATTTTGACTTATAAAAAATAAACCGTTTTTGTCAGGGTTGTATTCATAACTAATTTTATTTCTATCATAGTCCGTTGTTAAAAAAGTATTATAAATATCATTCAGCTGTGTTTTATAAACTTTTAAATTTGTTAAGTTGATTTTTGAATTATCAAAATATCTATATTCATTTCCTGCTGAAAATGAAATATTTTTGTAAATCAATCGATCTGTAAATTTAAAATCCGGCTTTTCAATAACTTTTGAATCTTTCCAATTATTATTTTTAATTAGAACTAACTTCAAATCTGAGGAGCTGCTTATTAGATCTGAACAACTATTGCACTTAACAGTTACATCTAATTCGTGATGAGTTTCATAATTTTTTAACTCATTTGATTTTTTTATAAAACTACTTACTGATACTTTTTTACTTACAACAGAAAACTTTCTTTCAAACAAAAAATCACCGTCCTCGTCATGTATGCTAATAGAAAAATTTCCAGATATTTTCAATTTTAAATCTTCATTTGGAATACTAATTTTGTAATGGTTAAAGTCGACTAATGTATTAAAGGAATTATTGGTATCAGTAATTAAATTATCATCAAAACCGTCAATGTAATCTACCTTAAAAAGCTTTGATTTTTTCCACTTATAGTCATAATGATTAATTTGATAATAGTAATCTTTATTTTCAGCATCTAAGTCATCAAATGATAAGTTTATTAAACCATTTAAATCAATAACTGGGTAACTTATTTTTTTGTTATTGGCCTTGATTTCAACACTATAAATGTTTTTTGGAGTGTTTTTTTCTTGACTTATCATGGGAACAGTACAAAGAAAAAAATATAAATAATAAAAATTAAATCTAGTTGCTTTCATTTTAATAAATATAGTTAGTTTTTTTTGTGAATTTCATATAAACTAAATTCGTTATTTAGAATGATTATAAATAAATAATTTAAAGTCAAATCAACTTTTAGAACTAGCTTTTAATTAATAAATTTGCACCCTATTTTATAGCATATATTATGTCAAATGACATTCGAATTAAAAATGGTTTAACCATTAATTTAAAAGGTGCTCCTGAAAACATTATAAAAAAAGCTCCTTTCCCAAAATCTGTTTCATTAAACCCTTCTGACTTTCATTTAATAACTCCCAAAATGGTTGTTAAAGTTGGTGATAAAATAAAATCTGGTGAGACTGTATTTTATTCAAAAAGTAATTCAGATATTAAATTTTGCTCACCTGTCTCAGGAAAAATTGCTGACATAGTAAGAGGAGCAAAAAGAAGAATTTTAGAAATTATAATCGATTGCGATAAAGAACAAAAATCAATAAATCACAACTTCTCAAAATTCAAAAAATTTTCTAGAAAAGAAATTATTGATAGTCTTCTAAATTCTGGATGTTGGCCATTTATAAAACAAAGGCCATACGACGTAATTGCAAATCCTCATAAAGAACCAAAATCTATTTTTGTTTCAACTTTAAATACTGCTCCAATTTCAGCTGACCTTGAGATTATTTTAAATGAGCAAAAAAATGAATTTAAAACAGGAATAGGTATTTTAAATAAACTCACAGAAGGAGATTTAAACATATGTGTGGAAAAGAATCATAATTCATTTATCAATGAAATTGATAATGTTAAAGTCCATAATATTAATGCTCTTCACCCCTCAGGTAATGTTGGAGTTCAAATTCATCATATTGATCCAATAAATTCCGGAGAAAAAGTATGGGTTGTAGGAGCTGAGGATGTAGCATTAATTGGAAAGCTTTTTTTAACTGGAAAGTTCAGCCCAACCAGAACAATAGCCGTTTCAGGTCCACCAGTTAAATACCCCCAGTATTATAAAACAATCATTGGATCCAAACTTTTTGGAATAATTGAAGATGCTGGTATAGATACCAATCTTAATTTAAGATATATTAACGGAGATGTTCTAAGTGGCAGAATTGTTGATAAAGACAATTATTTAGGTTTCTACAATAATACTTTATCAATTTTAAGAGAAGGAAATAATTATAAAATGTTTGGATGGATTCCTTTTATTAATAATAAGGTTCCAAGTATTTACAAAACTTCATTTTCATGGTTGTTTCCTAATAAAAAATATGATCTTGACACTAATCTAAACGGCGAGGAAAGAGCATTTGTTGTAACTGGGGAAATGGAAAATGTATTTCCAATGGATATTTTTCCAATGCAACTTTTAAAAGAATGTATGTCAGGAAATATTGAAAAAATGGAGAATTTAGGAATTTATGAAGTTGCGCCAGAAGATTTTGCTTTAATAGATTATTCTTCATCCTCAAAAATAGAAGCCCAAAAAATTATAAGAGAAGGGCTTGATTTAATGATTTCAGAAGTTGGTTAAAATATTAATATAAATGAACATTAGAGAAATTTTAGATACAATCAAAAAACCATTTGGAAAAGGAGAGAAATTTGAAAAATTTGCTCCAGCTGTAAACGCCTTCGATACCTTCTTGTATGTGCCAAATCACACTACAAAACATGGTTCACATATCAGAGATGGAGTAGATTTAAAAAGGACTATGATCACAGTCATTATTGCACTTCTACCTGCTCTTTTCTATGGAATTTATAATACAGGATTTCAATATTATTCACAAATAGGCACAGACTTCACAACAATTGATGCAGTTATTCATGGATCTTTAAAAGTTCTTCCTATGATTGCTGTTTCTTACATAGTTGGTTTAACAATTGAGTTTGCTTTCGCTATTTTTAGAGGTCACGAAGTCAATGAAGGATACTTGGTTACAGGATTATTAATTCCTATGATTATGCCTGTTGACATTCCTCTTTGGATGGTAGCAGTTTCTGTTGCATTTGCAGTGCTAATTGGTAAAGAGGCTTTCGGAGGAACAGGTATGAATATCTTAAATCCTGCACTTACTGCAAGAGCTTTTGCATTTTTTGCATACCCAACATACATGTCAGGAAATAAAGTTTGGGTTTCTGAAGCTTCCAAAGTTGATGGCATCTCAGGTGAGACTATTCTTGGTATGTTGGCATCAGGTGAAACTGCTGTACCTTATGATATTTCTCAAATGTTTTATGGAGGAATTCCAGGCTCAATAGCGGAGACTTCGACCTTAATGGTTCTTGTTGGAGCTTTAATTCTAATTTATACAGGAGTTGGTAGTTGGAGAATAATGCTTGGAAGTGTTATTGGAGCTGCTTTAACAGGATGGTTATTCAATTTATGGGGAGCAAATGAACTTATGAGTTTTAATTGGTTTAATCATCTAATTGTAGGAGGATTTGCATTTGGTGTTGTATTTATGGCAACAGATCCAGTCTCTGCTGCACAAACTACTAAGGGAAAATGGATTTATGGATTACTTGTTGGATTGTTTTGTATTTTAATTAGAGTATTCAATCCTGCTTATCCAGAGGGAGTAATGCTAGCAATATTGTTGATGAATATATTTGCGCCAACAATCGATCATTATGTGATCGAAGCAAATATTAACAAAAGACTTAACAGAAAAATTAAAACTAATCTTAAAGTAGCATAATATGAACAGAGACTCAAATTTATACACATTTATTTTTGCTGCACTAATGGTAGTCGTTGTTGCTTCAGTACTAGCTTTTACTTCACAATCATTAAAAGATTTACAAAACGATAATATCAGAAAAGAAAAAATGCAAAATATACTATCAACTGTCGGAATTGAAATTGATAGAGACGGAGCCGAGGATCTTTTTAACGATTATATAAAAGAACAATTAGCTGTCCAAAACGATGGTTCTATTGACAGTTCAGTAAACGTATTTAGAGATGTTAAACTTGCTTTAGAACTTAAAAAACCTGCAGACAACCAAGATTTTCCTTTGTATGTTGCAGAAATTGATCAAGAAAAGTTTTACATTATTCCAATCAGAGGTAACGGACTTTGGAACGCAATTTTTGGATACATATCAATTAAAGATGATTTAAATACAATAAAAGGAGTTGTGTTTGATCATGTTGGTGAAACGGCAGGATTAGGTGCTGAGATTACTCAAGATTGGTTCAAAGAAAGATTTATTGATGAAAAACTTTTTGATTCTGAATACAATTTGATGGGAATTAAAGTTTCAAAAACTAACAATGACCCATCTAACCTTGATAAATTGGATCATGAGGTTGATTTTATTTCAGGTGCAACTATAACTTGTGACGGTGTGACTGATATGATAAAAGAAAGAATTGGCCATTATGTACCATACTTTAAATCAATTAAAGAATCTGAGAACGCAATGGCATTTTCTTCAATTTCAAATATTGAATCTAATATTAACTAATATGTCTAAAAATAAAGTTTTATTAACTGACCCTCTTGATGACAACAATCCTATTACGGTTCAAGTCTTAGGTATTTGTTCTGCATTGGCAATTACGGTACAATTAAAAGCTGCAATAGTTATGAGCTTATCTGTTGTTGCGGTAATGGGTGCTAGTAACGTTATTGTTTCAATTTTAAGAAATTTAATACCAAACAGAATAAGAATTATTGTACAACTGACTGTTATTGCATCTTTGGTAGTTTTAGTTGATCAAATACTTAAAGCTTATGCTTATGATGTAAGTAAAGAATTATCAATTTTTATTGGTTTAATCATTACTAACTGTATAGTTATGGGAAGGTTAGAAGCTTTTGCTCTTGGAAATGGGGTCTGGAGATCCTTTTTAGATGGGGTCGGAAATGCTTTTGGATATGGTGGTATTTTGATTTTGGTGGCCTTTTTCAGAGAGTTATTAGGATCAGGAAATCTTCTAGGAATTCAAGTAATTCCTGATTTTTTTTATGAGCAATGGGGTTATGAAAATAATGGAATGATGCTTTTATCACCAATGGCGTTAATTACCGTTGGTTTAATCATATGGGTTCAAAGATCAAGAAATAGAAAATTAATAGAAAAGGCATAAAAATTATATTATGGATTACGCAAACTTATTTATTAAAAGCATTTTTATTGAAAATATGGTTTTCGCTTATTTTCTTGGGATGTGCTCATACTTAGCTGTTTCCAAAACAGTTAAAACATCAATTGGAATGGGTTTCGCTGTTGTTTTTGTTTTGACGATAACAGTTCCACTTAACTTTTTGATTGATAAATACATTTTACAACCTGGAGCCCTAATATGGTTAGGTCCCGAATATGCTGAATTGGACTTGAGTTTTTTGAGCTTTATAATGTTTATAGCTGTTATTGCATCAATGGTGCAATTAGTTGAAATGATAGTGGAAAAAATTTCTCCTGCACTATATGGTGCTCTTGGAATATTCCTACCATTGATAGCAGTAAATTGTGCAATTCTTGGCGGATCACTTTTTATGCAGATTAAAGATTTTTCAGGAATTCTTGAATCTGGAATATATGGATTTGGATCTGGAATCGGTTGGTTATTAGCAATTCTTGCAATTGCCGCGATTCGTGAAAAAATAGCATACTCAAATGTTCCTGCGCCTTTAAGAGGACTAGGAATTACCTTTATTATAACTGGACTTATGGCAATTGGTTTCATGAGCTTTATGGGAATTAAACTTTAATTTTTTATGACAATTTCAACTTATATTTTAATTAGTATCGCTGTTTTTTTGGGAATTATCTTTCTTCTGGTAGGAATGCTACTTGGTGTAAAAGCCAAACTTGTTCCATCGGGACCTGTTAAGCTGCTTGTAAATGGTGAAAATGAGGTTGAAGTATCCTCTGGAGATACTTTACTATCTACTTTAAGTAATAATAAAATATTTTTACCCTCTGCTTGTGGAGGTGGTGGAACTTGTATTCAATGTAAGTGTATAATTAGTGAGGGCGGGGGTGAAATTTTACCTACTGAGGCTCCTCATTTTTCCAGAAAGGAAATTGCTGAAGGTTGGAGATTAGGATGCCAAGTTAAGGTTAAACAAGACATGGTAATTCAAGTTCCTGAGGAGGTGTTTGGAATAAAAAAGTGGGAAGCAACTGTAGTTAGAAATTGGAATGTTGCCTCTTTTATTAAAGAATTTGTTGTAAAAATCCCTGAAGACATGGGATATAAAGCAGGTGGATACATACAAATTGAAATTCCAAAGTGTGAAATTGATTTCAAGGACATAAACATAGATTCTCACCCAGATGAACATCCTGGTGACCCAAACAAGTTTCAATTAGAATGGGATAAATTTAAACTTTGGGACTTGAAGATGAAAAACACTGAAGAAGTTGAAAGAGCATACTCTATGGCCTCATACCCTGCTGAAGGAAAAGAAATTATGCTTAATGTAAGAATTGCTACTCCTCCATGGGATAGAAAAACAAATAATTGGATGAATGTAAACCCTGGAATCGCTTCATCGTATATTTTCTCAAAAAAACCAGGTGATAAAGTAACTATCTCTGGTCCTTTCGGTGAATTTTTTATAAACGAGTCAGAAGCTGAAATGTTATATGTTGGTGGGGGAGCAGGTATGGCCCCGATGAGATCTCACTTGTATCATCTTTTCAGAACATTAAAAACAGGTAGAAAAGTTAGTTTTTGGTATGGTGGTAGATCAAAAAGAGAATTATTTTATACCGAACATTTTAAAGCACTTGAAAAAGATTTTCCAAATTTTAAATTTTATATAGCTCTTTCAGAACCGCTTAAAGAAGATAATTGGAAAGTAAAAGATGGATTGGATGGAGATGGAGATGGATTTGTTGGTTTTGTTCATCAAACGGTAATAGACAATTATCTAAATTATCATGAAAACCCTGAAGATATAGAGGTTTATTTTTGTGGTCCACCCCTAATGAACCAAGCTATTGAAAAAATGGCCGATGACTTTGGTGTTCCACCTGAAAATGTCAGATTTGACGACTTTGGAGGATAATTTTTTACCAAAACCTCTTAACCAAATCGAACTACATAGATTAGCTATGAATATAGTAGGTAAGGAGTTGGAGGCTGACAATTTTGATTTCCTTTCTGTTAATAGCTTATTAAATAAAAATCCTCAGTTTGTTTGTTCTAAAAACAAACAGCTCTACTTTATTGTTGTTAAAGCTATTTTATATCCTGAAAATCCTAAAGATTCTAAAATTAACAACATTGCTAAAATTTTAGAACATTCAAAAAAGTTTGAAGCTAAACTATTAATTGCCAAAGTAGGTCTTGCCAACTCTGAAGATTATGAATTACCTTTGTTTAAGAATTCTAGCTTTGCAATAAACTATGACGGTCTTGAAGAAATTAGTTAAACTTTCATTTGTCTTTATTCTTTTATTAGGATGTGACAAACCAATTAAAACCTTTTCATATAGTAGTTATGCTTTAGGAACAAATTTTAATGTTTTATACAATTCTTATGATCCCATAGCTAATTTTGATAAACTTTCTGATTCTATTTTTGATGCTCTGAATAAATCCATGTCAACTTATATTCGAGAGTCAGATATTTCAAAAATTAATAGCGGTGACAGTTTAGTTAAAGTTGACAAAAATTTTATTGAGGTTTTTAAAAAATCAAAATCGATTTGGAAATCAACAAATGGTTATTTTGATCCAACTATCGGATTATTGACAAATGCTTACGGTTTAGGACCCAATACAGTTCCAAACTTTTCGATAAATGTTGACAGTATATTAGCCTTTACAGGATTCGAGAAGGTAAATCTAAATAAAGGTCTGGTAGATATTAAAAATGGAATGTTTCTTGATTTTAATGCCATTGCCAAAGGATATGCTGTAGATCTAATTTCTGAGCTTATGATAAAAAATGGAATTAAAAGTTATCTTATAGATATTGGTGGAGAAATGTTTGCTAGCGGAATAAATACTGTTTCCAATTCTAAATGGAGGGTAGGTATTTCTGATCCTTTGAAACCAGAGAATAGTAAACAAAAAATTTATTTACAAAACAAAGCATTAGCTAGTTCGGGAAACTATAGAAAATTTTTAATTGACCCAATATCGGGAAATAAAATAGTTCATACAATTAATCCATTAAATGGAAGCGCTAAACAAACTAATGTGCTTGCAACCTCAGTTTTATCTAACGATTGTATGACAGCAGATGCATACGCCACAGCTTTTATGGCAATGCCCATTGAAGAATCAAAAAAAATAATGAAAAAAGAGTTAGAATTAGAGGGGATGATAGTTTATGTGGATGCATTTAATGAAATTAAAACATTTTATACATCTGGTTTTACTGAATTAATTTTTTACAAACAGGAATAATTTCATTTTCAATTAAACCATATTTTTTTATTTCCTCTTTTTTAAAGTCTTTTGAATATTTTAAAGGTTCAACTTCAAAACCTATTGATTTTAGTTTATCAAAATAATCTAGCCCATAAACTCTTTGGTGATCGTATTGACCAAATTTTTCAATACGATCTTTTTTTTCGGTTATTGAATCATCTTCATAAGTTTTTTCTAAATTTTGATTTAATGGGACTTGGAGAATTGCTGTGCCATTAAAATTTAAAACTCTAAATATCTCTCTCATTGCTTTTTTATCATTATCAATATGCTCTAAAACATGATTACAAAGAATAAAATCAAACGAATTTTCTTTAAAAGGCATTTTTTTTATATCACCTTTTATTTTAGCTAGGGGAGAGTTTAAGTCATAAGTTGTGTAATTAATATTGTCAAGGTTTTTAAATATATTATAAAAACATTGTTCAGGTGCTATGTGTAAGACTTTTAGTTTTTTTTTAAAAAAACTGGTTTCATTACTTAGATATAACCACAATAATCTGTGTCTTTCTAAAGAAAGTGTCCCTGGACTTAAAGCATTATCTCTTTGTATAACATATCCGTAAGGAAGAAATTTTCTGTATGATTTACCATTTATCGGATCAAAAAATTTATTTCCTCTATAAATTATATCAATTAATGGGTTTAAGAAATTACTAATCCATATTAGAAAGGTCCTTGGGAAACTATTGATCAAAATCTTGATAAATATTTTCAATTTATATTATTTAAATGGCACTTCTTCATCACTTTTAATCCCTAAAGAATCGTAGATAAATTCAAAAGTTGAAAGTAATTTTGGTTTTCCGTTAACTATTGCAACATTATGTTCAAAATGTGCGCTTGGTTTTTTATCACGAGTTAAAATAGTCCAACCATCATTTAATTGATTTATGTTTGAAGTTCCCAAATTAATCATTGGTTCAATAGCAACGACCATTCCTTCTTGAAATTTCTTTCCAGTCCCTCGCTTTCCATAGTTAGGCATTTCAGGTTTTTCATGCATTTCTTTTCCCAGTCCGTGACCTACTAACTCTCTTACCACGCCATATCCTCTGGACTCGTTGTAATTTTGAATTGCGTAACCCACATCTCCAACTCTATTTCCTAATTTAAATTGTTCAATTCCAACGTACAAAGATTCCTTCGCAGTTTTTAGTAATTTTAAAGTTTCTTTATCAATTTCACCAACTGGAAAAGTATATGCGTGATCTCCATAATAACCATTTTTTAAAACCCCACAGTCAATTGAAAGAATATCACCTTCAGTAATTATTTCCTTATTTGGAATTCCATGAACAACTTGATTGTTTGGACTTATACATAATGTATTTGGGAAATCGTATAAACCTAGAAATCCGGGAACTGCACCATGATCTCTGATAAAAGTTTCAGCTAATTTATCAAGATAAAGTGTAGAAATTCCGGGTTTAATTTCACTAGCTAGCATTCCTAATGTTTTAGAAACTAGTTGAGCACTTTCTTTTATTAGCTCTATTTCCTCATAAGATTTAGTTAAACTCATATTAAAAATCGTAAGGATTTTGATAATTATTTGTTGTTAGAATTTCTAAAATATCTTTTTCAATTGTTTCAATTGGAAACTCAACGATTCTATTAATTTCATTTCCATTTTTTTTAAATATAAATGTTGGCACATTTATTATATTTTGATTTAGCTCAAGACTATCAGGTGTAGTTTTTTCAAGAGTCATTCCAATCATTTCAATTTTATTATTATTGATTTTTAATTTATCCATTAATTTAAAAAACACCGGAAGTTCTTTACGACTATCACTACACCATGTTCCCATAAAAATTTTTATTTCAACACCTTTAAATAATGGTTTGAGTTTATCAATTGTTTTTTTATCAAATTCGTAATCCTTATAATTTTTGTTGAACCAAGTTTTGTGTGGATCTTTTGTTAGTTCTTTTCTATCAAAGACTCCAATTATATCTACATAGTCAAGTTCAGTTTCACTGCTATTTTTGTTTGATGATATTGAACTATTACAGCTAAAAACAGTTATTAATAATATGATTAGAATATTATTTTTCATCTATTAACTATTAGAGATTTACCAGTCATTTTTTGTGGTTTATTTATATTCATCAATTCTAATATTGTCGGAGCGATATCACCTAAAACACCATTACTAATCTTTTTTATATCATTATCAATCATTATAAACGGAACTGGATTTGTTGTGTGGGCTGTATTTGGCGAATTATCATCATTTATCATTATATCAGAATTTCCATGATCGGCAATAACCATAATTGTATAGTCATTTGCTTTTGCTTTTTCAATAATTTTTTTTGAGCAATTATCAACTGTTTCACAAGCTTTTATAGCAGCAGACATTATCCCTGTATGGCCAACCATATCTGGATTGGCAAAATTTAAACATATAAAATCTACTTCTCTTTTTTCAATTTCTGGTATAATTGAGTTAGTAATTTCGAAAGCACTCATTTCTGGCTTCAAATCATAAGTTGCAACTTTCGGAGATTGACAAAGAATTCTTTTTTCATTTTTGTAGGGTTTTTCTCTTCCTCCATTAAAAAAAAATGTAACATGAGGGTATTTTTCAGTTTCGGCTATTCTGATTTGTGTTTTATTATTTTTTGAAAGAATTTCACCTAAGGTATCATCAAGATTATCTTTATCATAAATATTTTTTACTCCTTTAAAAGATTCATCATAATTGGTCATTGTGATGAAATTAAGGTTAAGCTTTCTCATGTCCTTAATGTCACTTTGAGTCAACACCTCAGTAAGTTGTCTTCCTCTATCTGTTCTGAAATTGAAAAAAATGACATAGTCTCCGTTTTCAATCAACCCATTTGACTTTCCGTTCTTATCAACTTTTATAAGAGGCTCTATGAACTCGTCAGTTATATTTTTTCTGTAAGATTCTTTTACTGAATCTATAAAATTTGAGGTTTGTAAACCAACACCTTTGACTAAAAGATCGTAACATTTTTTTGTTCTTTCCCATCTTTTATCTCTGTCCATTGCATAGTATCGTCCTATCACACTTGCTAATTTTGCACCTGAATTTTCTGTAGATTTTTCAATCCTTTTTATAAATTCTATACCTGATTTAGGGTCGACATCCCTACCATCCGTAAATGCATGAACATATACGTTAGAAAGGTGCATTTCCTTAGTAATATTAAGTATCGCTTCTAAGTGTTTAATGTGCGAATGAACACCACCATCTGATGTTAACCCTATTAAATGCAATTTTTTTTTATTTTTTTGGATTTCATTTAAAGGGTTTTTCAGATTTTTTAAATTTTGAAAATTATTATTTAAAATATCGAGATTGATTCTTGCATAGTCTTGATAAACAATTCTTCCAGCCCCCAAATTCATGTGGCCAACCTCACTATTACCCATTTGACCCTCAGGAAGACCAACTCCAGGTCCATAAGTGATTAGTTCAGAATTAGGATACTTATTATATAAAGAATCAATGTAAGGTGTTTTAGCTTTGTCAATTGCAGATACACTTGGTTTTGTTCCCAATCCCCAGCCATCAAGAATCATTAATAAAACTTTTTTATTATGAGTCAATTTGTTGTAATTTTTTTGAATGACAAATATAATTATAATCTATCGATAGATTATTTTAAATCGGGATTTATATCCATTATATTTTCTGTGATGTACTTATCAATAAAGGATTTGGTAAAGAATTCATGTCCTTTAAGATCTGGGTTCTTTATAATTTTTTCAATGTCATTATTAATAAATGCATTATAATACTTTATTGAGGTTGGCCTGTAGCTGTAATGCCAAGGTTCGTATTCAAAACCTTTCCTGTTTATATCATTATTATAAGTCAAATAAAAACCAAATTTCTCAGAATTTTCATCCATCCATGATTTAATTTTGAAAAAAATTCCATTTTTTTCAAATTTTTTAGAAATTAGAACATCATTCTCATCTGGATAATTTCCATCAATTATATCGATGTCTGTTCCCCAATGATGTCTGGATGTTCCTGGAATTGTAGAAAAGCGAATAATTTCAAGGATTGCCTCATTAGGATTTAAAGAATATTCTTCTGTAAATTTTTTATATTTATTATTCCATATTAGTTTTTGTCTTTCATAATCTCTGTATGCAGAAATTATTTTTAAATTAAATCCATCCTTTTTTGCAGCAATTTGCATTTTTTTAAAGGCATAATAAGTTTCTGATTCAAGCTTGATGGAATCACCTATTAGATTATTGTTATTTAATCCGATTAATTGGTCTAGATTCATAATTTTTTGACAATAACTTTTATTACAAAATAAAAAAAATACAATTATTAGAGATATTAAGTTAATTTTCATTTTACTTTTTTAAATAAAAAATAATGTTTACCAATATTATTAATATAAAAACTCTCAAAATTATTAATATATCCTTTTTTGAGATAGAATTTTAGAGCACTTTTTCTAGCATTCATCCAGATATATTCAAAATTTTTAGCTTTTGAAAGTTCTTCAGCTTTATTTAATAATGATAGACCTACATTTTGTTTTTGAAATTTATCATAAACACACATTCCCCTAAGTTGTATAGAATTTTTTGAATTTAATTTTATTGAATTATTTTCAATTAATGAAACTCCACCAATTATTAAATCATCTTTAATAACTGCAAGATGAATTGAAGTTTCATTCTCATCTCCCTCAAACTTACAATATTTAATTCCAGCACTTTTTCTTAATACTATATTTCTAATTGGATAGAGACTTATGCATTTAACTTTTTTTACTTTCCAATTCATTTAAAACTAAAATTAGTAATATATTGTAAATGATTTGTAAATATTTACAATAATGCGGGAGTAGCTCAGTTGGTAGAGCGTCAGCCTTCCAAGCTGAATGTCGCCGGTTCGAACCCGGTCTCCCGCTCAACAATTCAATGATGAGAATAGTTATTTTTTTATTGTTAGTCTCAAATCTTTTATTCTCTCAGGATGAAAGAACTTGGATCAGAGGAAAAGTTCTTTACAAAAATATTAACGTAGTTTCTGCAAATGTTGTAAATAATACATCTGGTCAAGCGACAATTACAAATGAAGATGGAGAATTTGAAATGAAAGTTAGATTAAATGATCGTCTTGTTTTCTCCTCGGTTCAATATGAAATTAGATCAACAACAATAGATAAAGACATATTACAAAAAAGTAGGTTAGTCATTGACGTTAATGAAAAAGTTACAATTCTTGATGAGGTAGTTGTTGGACCAGAAAATACCGAAAAGTTTTTAGATTTAAAAAAAGAAGAATTTAAAAGGGTGGATTATATTGCTGATAAATCAACAAGAATTAAAAATGAAATTTTAAAAGCAGGTACATTTAATAACGGTCTAAATTTTATAAACCTTTATAAGGCCATTGCCAAAAGTTCAAACAAAGTTGAACTGGATAAGAAGAATATCAATAGTCTTAAATACAAGCCTAGTGATTTGATAAGAGAAGTATATGATGATTCTTTTTTTGTAACTACACTTGGAATCAAAAAAGATAGTATTTCAGAATTTCTTCTATACTGCAATGACAGATTTCCCTCAAAGGTTCTATTCAAAAAAAGCAATGAGTTTCAATTAATAGATTTTTTAATTAACCAAAGTGAAAAGTTTAAAAAAATTCTTGAAAGAAACTAGTTTAATTTTTGCTTTCTTTTTTTGTTTAACAAATATTTTTTCACAAACAAATCAAGATTTTAAAATTTTAAATGGTGGGATTGTCAATGATTCTATTGATTTAATTGGAATTCATATAATCAATAAATCTACTGGATCGAAAACAATTACCAATCTTGAAGGAGAATTTGAAATTGGAATACAAAAAAATGATACAATAATAATTTCCTCTGTTCAAATAATACCAAGGGTTTTAATTGTCGATGATTTAATTTATAAACAAGAATTCTTAAAAGTTTATGTTGATGAATTTATTAATGAACTAGAAAATGTTGTTGTTAAGCCCCACAATTTATCTGGAAATTTTTTGAAGGATATGAAAAATTCTGATGTCAAAGTTCCAATTAATTTTGATGATGTTGGTATCCCCGGTTTTAAAGGTAAGAGAGAAGAAAAAATAGTGTCTGAGAAAAGTTTGATTTTAAGTACTCTTCTACTACCACTCACAGGAGGGCTAGATATTGAGGCGGTATATAAACATTTGTCTGGATATTATACTAGCTTAAGAAATACAAGAAAATGGAATAAACAATCAGTGTCAGCTGTAAGTATTATTGAATTTTATGGAGTCAATTTTTTTACAAACTCTTATGATCTAAAACAAGATGATGTTTATGAGTTTGTTTTAGGTGGTATTGAAAATAGCTCAATTCAAAGTGATTTTAATTCCTCAGACCATATATTAGTTATTGAAGCATTTAATAAATATTTCGAATCTTTAAATGAATAGACTAATTATTTTTTTCTTTTTTTTAATATTTTCCAGCTTTCTGGAGCACAAGTATTATGTTAGCACATCACTATTTAATTTCACAGAAGATAGTTCCTTGCAAATAACTCTAAGAATATTTAAAGACGATTTGTCAAATGCTATTTCAGATACATATTTAGACCAGAAAACAGATGACCTAAATTTAATTGATGAACTTTATTTTAAACAAGTCGATAAATACATAAACTCAAAAATTTCTATTCTAATCGATGATAAAAAATTTGAAATGGACTATTTAGGTCTTGAAACCAAAAATGACATGTATGTATGTTACTTAGAAATTGAAAACTTGCCTATATATAGTAACATGGTTATTAGTAATAAAATTTTATTTGAAATTTTTGATGATCAGCAAAATATAATTCATGTAAAGAGAAATGATAAAAGACAGAGTTTTATTGCAAGAAATAATAATTCTTTTCTAACACTTGATATATAATTTTTTATTAATTTGTGGAGCCTAAAATAAAATTATGACCCATAAAAAAACTATATCTTTTCTTATCACATTTTTAATCTTTTTTAATGGTTTTTCTCAAGAAGCAAAAGATAGAAATCAAGAAAATATTAATGTCAATAAATTCAGACAACTGTATCAGGAATTTTCTACTCCAAACATGTATAGAACTGCTTCTGGTGCTCCAGGTCCTGCTTATTATCAGCAACAAGCCGATTACAAAATGGATATTGAGTTGGACGATGAAAATAAAAAAATATATGGTAACGAAACAATTACCTACAAAAATAATTCCCCAGATGTTTTAGATTATTTATGGGTTCAACTTGACCAAAATGTTAGAAAAAAAGATTCTCCTTCTTTAGAAATTAATGGAAATGGAGCATCTCCTTACTATTTACCCTCTGGTTTTACTAAAGAATTTTTAAGTGAACCTTTTGATGGTGGATTCAATATTGAATATGTTTTGGATGAAAATAAAAAACCTTTAAAATATATTGTTAATCAGACTATGATGAGAATTGATTTACCAACTCCATTAAAAAGTGGAGAAAGCGTCTCATTTAGCATTAAATGGTGGTATAATATTCAAGATCATGTTAATCAAGACGGAAGATCTGGTTATGAAACTTTTGAAAAGGATGGAAATAGGTTATATATAATTGCTCAATTTTTTCCAAGAATGGCAGTCTATAATGAAGTTGAGGGATGGCAAAATTACCAATTTTGGGGTGATGGGGAGTTTGCATTACCTTTTGGAAATTATGATGTTAAGATTACTGTTCCTTCAGACCATATTTTAGATGCAACTGGAGAGTTACAAAATAGAAAAAATGTGTTTTCAAAAGAAATGCTTAAGCGTTTTAATAAAGCGAAGAAAACATATGACAAACCAGTAATGATAGTCACTCAAGCAGAGGCAGAGGAAGCTGAAAAGGGATTCTCAAAAAAGAAGAAAACATGGCATTTTGTGGCAGAAAATGTAAGAGATTTTGCTTTTGCCACCTCCAGAAAATTTATCTGGGACATGATGGCTGTAAAAATTGGAAATAAAGATGTAATGGCTGTTTCAATGTATCCAAAAGAAGGTAATCCATTGTGGGAAGACTATTCAACTGTTGTTGTAGCAGAAACTCTAAAAACTTACTCTGATTATACCTTTGATTATCCATATCATAAAGCTATTTCAGTTCACGCAAAGCAAATTGGAATGGAATACCCTATGATATGTTTCAATTTTGGAAGACCCAATATTGATGGCTCTTATTCAGATAGAGTTAAATTTGGAATGATAGGAGTAATTGTTCATGAAATTGGTCATAATTGGTTTCCAATGATTGTTAATAATGATGAAAGACAGTGGGCTTGGATGGACGAGGGAATTAATACTTTCGTTCAATATGTTGCAGAACAAAAACTGGGTGAGGATTTTCCAGACATGATTTACCCACTAGAAAAATTTCCATCTGATAGAGGACCTGCTGAAATGATAACTAATTATATGAGTGTAGATCAAAACTTTTTAGCACCAATAATGTCGAACCCAGAGAATGTTTATAGTTTGGGCCCAAATGCTTATGGAAAACCGGCTACTGCGTTAAATATACTGAGAGAAACGATAATGGGAAGAGAATTATTTGATCATGCCTTTAAGACTTATTCAAAAAGATGGAAGTTTAAGCATCCAAGTCCAGAAGATTTTTTCAGAACAATGGAAGACGCCTCAGCAGTAGACTTAGATTGGTTCTGGAGAGGGTGGTTTTACACTACAGATTATGTTGATATAGGCATAAAGGAGGTTAATCAATATTTTGTTTCCAGCGAGCCTGGAGTTAAAATGAAAGAACTTATGGAAGAACAAGGTATTCCTAGAAACAGACTAAGACCACTAGTTTTTTTAGAAAATTTTGACAATGACACTGAAAATTTAAAAGAAAATGACCCTTTAGAAAATTCAAAGTTGTTAAATAATTACATAAAAGAAAACTTCAGTGAAAGTGAAATAACAAATTTGCAGGTCCCTAAATATTTTTATGAAATTGTATTTGATAAGCCGGGTGGTTTAGTTATGCCAATTATAGTTGATTATGAATACGAAGATGGAACTATTGAAAGAGTGAAATACCCTGTTCAAATTTGGAGAAAAAATGATAAAGAAGTTAGGAAATTAGTCCCCTCCAATAAGAAAATTATAGGTATTAGTCTTGATCCTGATTTAGAAACAGCTGATATAGATACCTCCAACAACTCCTGGCCAAAAAAACAGGATGAATCAGACTTTGATAAATTTAAATCACAAGTAAAAGGATAAACTAAAAAAGGTCGATTTTTAATCGACCTTTTTTTATATTTACATCAAGTATGAATTTAATGATTTTGTTTATTAGTGGACCTGAGATTCTATTTATAGGTTTAATGATCTTATTGGTATTTGGTGCTGATAAAATTCCTGAGATATCTAGAGGTCTTGGAAAAGGAATTCGTCAAGTAAAAGATGCAACAGAGGATATTAAATCCGAAATAAAAAAAAGTGCAGAAAAGCAAGGTTTAGATACCAAATCAATTAAAAAAGAAATAGAAGAGGTTAAGGATCAGATGGATGAACTAACAGGTTCAATTAAAAGAAAATAATTTTTAAATTTTTCTAATCAAAGAAATACCGTCTCTAATAGGTATAAGTATAGTTTCAACTCTTTTATCTTTATTTACTAAGCTATTAAAATCTCTTAAAGTTTCGGTAGTTAGATCTTTATCATTTTCGTTAATTACTTTACCACTCCAGAGAACATTGTCGGCAAGTATTACTCCACCAGATTTTAATTTGTCAATTATCAAATTAAAATAGTTAACATAATTTTCTTTATCAGCATCCAGAAATACTAGATCAAATCTTTGTTCAATTTTTGGAATTATATCAAGAGCACTTCCTAAGTGTTGAATTATACTGTTTCTATTTCCGGATTTTTCAAAATATTTATTTTGGATACTAGTTAACTCTTCATTTTTATCAATTGTATGAACAACTCCATTTTTTGCTAGTCCCTCACAAATGCAAATAGCTGAATATCCTGTATACGTTCCAATTTCTAGAACACTTTTTGGTCGAATTAACTTACTAATCATTGAAATAAGCCTTCCTTGAAAATATCCACTTAACATTCTAGGATTTAAAACCTTCAAATGAGTTTCGCGATTTAGTTCTTTTAGTAATTGTGGTTCCGGTTGTGAAAATTTTTCAGAGTAATTTAATATCTCTTTCTCTATAAAATCATTCATTTTTACGCTTTGCATATTTAAATCTTTCAACAAGTTTTGGAAGTGAATATCCATCAAGTCCATTAACAGTTACCGACTTTGCTAAATCTAAGTTTAACCAACCATCTTCTTGAATAATATTTTCACTAAAAAATATATCATTGATTTCAGCCACAATTAATAAAGTATTATTTTCAATAATTTCATATTGATTTAAAAATTTACAACCCAATTTAATTAAAGATGACTTAACAAATGGAGCTTTGTAACCTTCAAGGAATTCTTTTTCCAAATTTGTCATATCAAACTCAGAAATCATTGCTGGGTATCTAGCTGATGTGTGGTGAGCATCCTCAATATCATTTACATTAATGTGATTAACGGTAAACTCTTTCGTATCAATTATATTTTTGTAAGTATCTCTTGGAACAGTTGTTGGTCTAACTATAAATGTTAATAAAGCCGGATCGCTTCCTAGATGTGTAATTGAACTGAAAACAGCAACGTTACAAACATTTTTTGTGGAAATAGAACCAATTAGGTTTGCAGATTTGTAACCAGTACAGCTATTAATTAAATTAAGCCTATAAACACGCTCCATCTCTTTAATATCTGTTTTTGAAAAATGTTTCATTTTTTACAATAAGCAGACAAAAATATAAAAATAAAAGCCCAATTTATTTAAACTTTAAATATTATAGAAATTTATAACGAAAGTTAAATTTGGAAAGATTTTAGCTGTAGATAATAGATTTTAATCACTTCCTTTTGATCTCTTGCAATATTTCCAAAGAGATTTCAAATCATCAATATTGGAAATTTCTTTTTTTTGAACTTTTTTATTTTTGTCTAAAGTTAAAATTTGAACGGGTAAATTTAGTTTCGGTCTATCTTCTTTAGATTTTCCATTTAACTTAAAATATTCTTTCATCTGGACATATATCTCTTTTCTGTTATTTCCAGAAATTGTTGATCCATCTGACATTTCATAAGAAATAGGATAAACAAATTTGAAACAAGGTCCTCTTTTTTTTCTTTTATCTTTGATTGATTGGTCTTTTTTATTACCCCATTCATCTTTTTTTAAAGTGCTAGACTCTAATTTTCTTCCATCGATATTGAAGTATTTATTGTCATTTCTTTCATAATCTAATTCAAAATCAAAAAAACTCCAGCTTTTCATTTCAATTTCGTAACCAAGTTCAGGGACTAATTCTGCTAAACGGATTACCTCATCAGGCATTTCATAGTCTAAATTAGAAACAGTTGATTTAGGCAGGTCACTTTTACTAACTATTACCCTGTTTTCAGAATCAATAATAGCCTCAATAATTTCGTCATCACTCATCTGATTATCATTATTCTCACAAGAGTAGAAGAAGCAAACAAATAAAAATAAAAATATATGTATATTATTTTTCATCAATAGGTATTTTGTATAAATGTAATAAAAAATGTAATATTCAATTTTTAATTAACTTATATTTAAGTTTTTAAAAATTAATTAGTGATAAAGTATCTTTTATTAATTCCAATTCTTTTTCTTCACAATTTAATCTTATCTCAAGAAAATTTATTAACTGAAAATGAGTTTCCTGTATTTCCAGTATGTAAGTTAGTTCCAGTAAAAAATCAAAGTATTTGTTTTGATCAATCCATTTCTGAACACATTGAAAAATATTTTGTTTTTCCAGAAACTGCTAGAGAACTAGGTTTACAATCGGTTGTTAATGTATCATTTATAATTGATATTGATGGTAAAGTAAATAATATTACCGCTACTTCCTCTTTGGTTGGAGTTGAGTTTAATGACAAATCTGCATTGTTAGTGGCTAACAAAATATTTGAAGATGCAGCTTCAGAAATTATTATGAAACTTCCAATAATGCAACCAGCAAAAGTCAATGGAGAGTTTGTTTCTTTTCCTTTAAAAGTACCAATAGTTTATCGTTTAAATTCAAATAAAATTAATTTGGATGACATATTCACTTTTGATCAAGTAGATTATGCGCCACTGATTGAAAATAATCCTGAAATCTCAAAAGAAAAGTCTATTGAACTCTTTGAAAATTATATTGATGATTTTTTTAAAAAAAATCTGAAAAACCCAAGAAAAAACAAAGAAAAAAAGAATGAATTAATTGTGTTTGTAGAAATAATTATTGAAAATGATGGCATTATATACGAAATGAGTTCAATAGGCCCTGAAATTTATAGAACCCAAGTAGAGAAAGTAGTAAAAAAACTTCCCGAATTTTTTCCTGCAAAAATTGATAATTATCCAGTTGCAGTTACCTATTCATTTCCTGTTAAATTTAATTTAAAATAATATTTTGAAAAAAGTAATAAATCATAAAGGATGGTTCAAGTCATTATTATTTATACCAATTCTTTTTATTTCGGAAATAGTCAGTGCATTTGGTTTAATCTTTTCAGGTTTTGAAATTCCAAACCTTGGAGCAGGTTCATCTATTTCTGAATTAGTTTTGGGTTTTCAAAAGTTTTCTGCATTAATAATCTCATTGATTTTGATTGCTTTATTTATGAAATTTATTGACAAACAAAAATTTTTAGAAATAGGTTTTCAATTAAACAAGAGATTTAAAGACATTATTTTTGGAATTATTTTAGGTTTTGTAATATACCTTTTAGCATTTTTCATATTACTAATAATTGGTCAAATTAATTTCATCGGCTATAACTTTAACATAAACAAAATATTAGTTTCTATTTTTTTGTTTGCTTGTGTATCGATTTACGAAGAAGTTATATTTAGAGGATATATGCTTAAAAATTTACTTGAATCATTTAACCCATATGTAGCTTTATTTATTTCTTCCATATTTTTTTCATTAATTCACGGTGCCAATCCTAATGTGACTTTTTTAGGACTATGTAATATTTTTTTAGCTGGATTCTTTTTAGGAGTGTCTTATATTTTTACTAAAAATTTATGGTTCCCAATAGCATTACATTTTAGTTGGAATTTTTTTCAAACTATGTTTGGATTTAGCGTCAGTGGAATGGATTTTTACTCTATAGTTCAGTTTGAAATTTTGGAAAACAATTATTTAAATGGTGGGAAATTTGGATTTGAAAGTTCAGTATTGTCTTTAATAATAATTCTTATTTCTACTATATTAATTTGGAAATATTATAGGTCAAATAGTAAAGAATTTTCCTAAAATTTTATTTGAAAAAAACTATTTTCAAAGCATAAACAATAGCTAAAAATAATAGTACTTTTGCAATAAGATCAGTCCAGTACCAAAAGATCTTTTTTTTTCTTTTATTCATTTTTTTTTCCAAAAAACACGTTTAGCCCAAATAATTAGAAGTCCCAATCCAATTAATAAAACACCATATGACTCAAATGTATTTGTTTTCATGTAGTCTATGCATAGTAAAATAAGACCAAGAACTATAAGTATATACTGTTGATTTTTACGTAATTTTTTCATCATTATAAAATTAATAAAAAATATATTGCCCTATTTTTTTAAGGAAATTAATAATGAAAATGTTAAAATTATTAAGTCTAATATAATTTAAATCCATAAATTTAAACTGAAAAAGGGTCATTAACTCAGTTGGTTCAGAGTGTTACCTTGACAGGGTAGAAGTCACTGGTTCGAATCCAGTATGACCCACTATATTCTATGAAAAAAATTGTTGTTTTTGGAGCGAGTTCGTCTAGTAAATCAATAAATAAAAAACTTTCTATATATGCAGCTGCTCAGTTTAAAGGTCATGAAATAATAATATTGGATCTTAACGATTACGAAATGCCGATCTATAGTGAGGATAAAGAGATTAAAATAGGCATACCTAATGAAGCTCATAATTTCTATTCAACTTTGAAGGACTCTGATGGAATAATTATTTCTTTTGCCGAACACAACGGGTCATATTCTGTTGCTTTTAAAAATATTTTTGATTGGGTTTCTAGAATTGGTAAAATAGTTTGGTGGAATAAACCAATGCTTCTTTTGTCAACTTCTGAGGGAATTAGAGGTGCGAGCTCAGTTTTAAAAATTGCACACCAAAGAATTTCTTATAATCATTCTTATAAAATCCCGACTTTTTCATTACCAAGTTTCTCGAAAAATTTCCATGTCATTAATGGTATTGTTGATGAAGATTTAAAAAAAGATTTTGTAAAGGCTTGTGATATATTTAAACTAAATTTAAGTTCTTAAAATACTAATATGAAATATTTCTTTTCAATAATTCTTACTCTAAGCTTTTCAATTTCGTTCTCTCAAAAATTTGATAAGACAATAAATCAATTGATTTCTCAACATGAAAAGGAAGTTATTGAACTACGACATTGGTTTCATGAAAATGCTGAATTAAGTAACAGAGAATTTAAAACCTCAGAAAGAATAGCAGAAGAATTAACTAAAATAGGACTCAAGCCTCAAACTGGTATTGCAAAAACTGGAGTTGTTGCTGTTTTAAAAGGAGGCATGCCTGGTCCAGTGGTTGCTTTAAGAGCTGATATCGATGGTTTACCGGTTAAAGAACGATCAAATTTACCTTGGGCTTCAAAAATGAAAGGAATATATAATGGAGAGGAAGTTCCTGTCATGCATGCCTGTGGACATGATACTCATACTGCAATATTACTTGGTGTTGCTAAAGTGTTATATAAAATAAAAGATCAAATTCCTGGAACTGTTAAGTTCATTTTTCAACCGGCAGAGGAGGGTGCTCCCGCTGGAGAGGAGGGAGGTGCTGAACTCATGGTCAAGGAAGGCGTATTAAAAAATCCTGACGTTGATGTAATTTTTGGTCTTCATGTTTGGTCACAAATTAACGTTGGTCAAATTCAGGTTAGACCTTCGGGAATAATGGCTGCTGTTGATGAATTTAGAATAGATATTGAAGGTGTTCAAACTCATGGATCAACACCATGGACAGGAACCGATCCTATAGTAACAGCTTCTCAAATAGTAAACTCATTGCAAACCATTGTTAGTAGAAATATGCCACTTACACGAGCAGCTGCAGTAGTAACTGTTGGAAGTATTCATGGTGGAGTAAGAAGTAACATTATCCCTGAAAACCTTTATATGTTGGGTACAATTAGAACTCTAGATTCCGAGATGAGGAAAACAGTGCTAAAGAGACTTGAAGAAATTGTTAGCAATGTTTCAAAAGCTAATAATGCAAAATCTAAAATTACTTACTTGGTAAGTTACCCGATAACTTTTAATGATCCTGAACTATATAATAAAATGTTACCTAGTCTTGAAAGAGCTATTGGTCAGCAAAATGTTAATTTTATGGACGCTGTTACAGGGGCAGAAGACTTTTCATACTTCCAAGAAAAAGTTCCTGGATTATATTTCTTCATTGGTGGAACTAAAATTGGAGAGGATCCAAAATTAGCTGCACCTCATCATACACCCGATTTTTATGTGGATGACTCATCAATGTTAACTGGATTAAAATCTATGACAACATTGACCTTAGACTATCTAACTAACAATAAATAATTAGTTTAA
The DNA here is from genome assembly GCA_004214185.1 of Flavobacteriales bacterium. GTDB lineage: Bacteria > Bacteroidota > Bacteroidia > Flavobacteriales > Flavobacteriaceae > MAG-121220-bin8. The sequence goes on from SGZG01000003.1 coordinate 57,525, forward strand.
TAAATATTGCTTATTTAAATAAAAATGTCTGTAACAATTTACAATAAGGATGAACAAGTTTCAGGAAATTTTAATAATGGAGAAATACTTGAAAAAAAACCAATAGGGTTTTCTCATGATGGAGGTAAATTAAAACCTTATTCAAATTTATTTTATTGGGCAGATGCATGGACTCCAAACTCAAAAAGTACTATAGGATTACACCCTCATCAAGGATTTGAGATATGTAGCTTTGTAATCAAAGGATCTATTAGGCATTACGACACAAAACAAAACAAATGGATAGAGCTTAATACAGGTGATGCTCAAATTATTCGATCAGGAAATGGTATTTCACATGCAGAAGAAATTTTAGACAATTCTGAAATCTTTCAAATATGGTTTGATCCTGATATTTCAAAAACCATTTCTAAAACAGCTACATATAATGATTATAAGTCAACATCATTTCCAATAATTAAAAACAAAGAAAGTACAGTTGTTACCATTAAAGGAAAAAACTCTCCTTTTATTATGGATACAGAAGGAATTGAAATTTATGAAACTAGTTTTAAAGATGGATCTCACCAATCAGATTTATTCACAAGTAAAGTTTATTCTTTTTTTATAAAAAAAGGAATTATGATACACGATGGTGATGAGTATGAACAAGGGACTTTTATTAAAATTGAAAAAGAATCTAAATTTGACTTTAAATCAAAATCAGGATTAGAAGTATTTGAAATTAGATCTCCCGAAAGGCCAAGCTATTTGACTTATTTTGAACGTTTTAATTAAATGGGATTACTCTTAATTTTGTTTCTTTTTCAAAAGTATAACCTATTTGTAGGAGTTTATTTTCAGAAAATGGTTCAGATATAAAAGTCAAACCAAATGGTTTGCCATTTTTGTCATAACCCATAGGAACAGTCAGACATGGAAAATATCCTCCAGCAGCATAAGCGGCATGGTAATTATTAATTGAAAGAATTACGTCTAATTCATATTTTTTTATTGCTGTATTGAAATATTTTTTTGCTTCTGACTTAATTCTCTTTTTTATTAAATCAATTTCGTCATATTCAATATTACTTTCAACTATTGATTCAAATATTTCTTGTCCATATGGTGACCTGTTTATAGAATCCAAAAGATTGTATTTAACTATGTCTTCAATATTATTAAAGTCAATATTATTTTTGGAGAAATATGCTGGGAGATCAATTTTTATGTCGTAATCTAAGATTTTTCTAAAGCCATTAAAATTAATTTTTGGAGGATCAAATTCTATAATTTTTCCTCCTAATTTTTCAATCTTTTTAATTGAATTGTTGTAAAGAGAATCTTCAAGAAAAGCTTTGAAAACACCAAATTTTTTTCCTACAATTGATGAATTAATAATAGACCCTATGTCTATTGGATTACTTGTTACCGACAGAGGGTCATTACGATCATATCCAGATATTGCATTTAAAACAATCGCAGTATCAATAACGCTTTTAGTCATTGGTCCCGATGTATCTAGGGTACTTGAAATCGGAACTATACCAGATCTACTAACCAATCCAATTGTAGGTTTTAATCCAACAATTGAATTTGCTGAAGATGGTGATAAAATTGAACCAGAAGTTTCTGATCCTAAAGAAACAGTTGAAAAATTGGCAGAAATTGCCACCCCACTTCCAGAGCTTGATCCTCCAGAGTCAATTTTTTTTCTTCCATAAGGATTTAAAGTTTGTCCTCCAATAGCACTGTATCCAGAGGGACAGTCATTACAAAAGTAATATGCCCATTCACTTAAGTTTGTTTTACCAAGTATTAATGCTCCGTTAGTTTTTAACTTGTCCACTACGAATGCGTCTGAAGAAATATTATCATTTAATGCAAAAGATCCTGCGGTAGTAGCCAATCCATCATAATTAATATTGTCCTTTAATAGAACTGGTATTCCATGTAAAGAATATATTGATTTAGGTTTAGTTTTGTCTTTTTCTCTTGCTTCCTTTATTATATTATTGTTAATACTAATGATAGAATTTAAATATTGATTTTTATCAAACTCAATAGACTTAATTCTATACAAGTAAAATAATACAAGGTTTTCATATGTAAGAGAATTATTTAAAATATTTGATTGAATTTCAGGAATACTTTTTTCAAGAATAAGAGGTTTTAGAGAGTTGTATTTTTCTTCGCTAAATTGATTTAATTCTTTTGAAATATTTTTAAACCAATTATTTTTTATTTCATATTTTGATTGAATCAATTTAAAATGCAATCTCTTATTTGAATGATTTTTACTTTCAATTATTTCAGATGACTCATCATAATTTTTCCATTTGATTGAGTTATTACATGATAATAAAAGAAATACGAAAAATATTGGAAATATTTTTTTCATAAAATTTAAAATTTATTTAATATTTCTTCCAATTTCATTCCCCTAGATCCTTTAATCAAAATGTTTTCTGTCTTAATAAAAAATTCTTTTGTGTATTTATAAAAATCCCTTTTATTTTTAAAAAACAAAGGAATTTTAAACTTGTTTTTATGTTTGTAAAATTCTTCTCCAATAAGAAAGATACTTTCAAATTTATTTTCAATGCAAAAGTCAATTATCTTCTTATGCTCAATACTTGACCCTTTTCCCAATTCAAACATATCACCTAATATTACAGTTTTATCTCCATTTAGTTCTGAGAATGAATTTAATGATGCAGCCATACTAGTAGGGTTAGCATTATAAGCATCTAAAATAATTGATTTATTGTCCTTACTAATAATTTGTGACCTATTGTTAGATGGAACATAATTGAGGATAGCTTTCTTAATAGTATTTATTGAAATTTTAAAATGTAGACCTATTAATGTAGCAAATCCTATATTTGAGTAATTATACTTTCCTGTCAAATTCGATTTTACTATTTCATTTTTATAAATTAATGAAGACATTCTTGAACTATCATTTTTTTCAAAATTGTATAAACCTTTTTTATTACTACTAAAAGCTATTTTTTGTCCAGAAAATTTATTTTGAATATCATCGTCAGCATTAACAAAAGCTATTTTGTTATTTTTTTTCAAGTAATCATAAAGTTCACTTTTGCCTTTAATAACTCCCTCTAAGCTGCCAAAACCTTCAAGGTGTGCTTTTCCAAAATTTGTAATTAACCCAAAATCAGGATTAATCAATCTAGTTAAAAATTCAATTTCTTTCAGATGATTTGCACCCATTTCAATTATTGCAAAATCTGCTTTTGGTTTGATTTTTAATAGAGTCAAAGGGACTCCAATATGATTATTTAAATTTCCTTCGGTTGAACAAACCTTGTATTGTGTTTTCAATACTTCTCTAATTAACTCTTTAGTTGTAGTTTTTCCATTACTTCCAGTTAATGCAATAATTTTAGTTTTAACTAGCTTAGACCTATGAAATTTTGATAATTCTTGTAAAGCTTTTAAAGAATTTTCAACTTTTAAAAAATTAGGGTGATTTAAAGAGTGGTCATCTATTATAGCGAAACTAGCACCGTTTTTTATAGCATCTGTGGCAAATTTATTACCATCAAATCTTTCGCCTTTGAGAGCAAAATAAATATCTCCCTTTTTTACAGTTCTAGAATCAATTGAAACTGATTTTGAATTATAAAAGTAATCGTAAAGTTTATCTGGACTCATTAATTTAAAGATAATGAGAAATATTTTGATTGTACGATGAATTTATTTTCTCTTTCTGGAATTTTTACTTACGCGAGATTCTCCTAAGTACGACATTGCACACCTAAATCCAATAAAGTTAGAAGTCATAGTTTCAGGGTAATGTCTTCTTTGTGCTGGATCTAAGTAATAAGCTCTATCTAGCCATGACCCTCCTTTATAAACCCTTGCCTCGTTGTTTATTAGGGTCGTTGTTTCTTGAAAAGGATTATCACTATTTGGTGAATTATACATTTCTGAATAATCGCCATCAAGTTTAAAATCTCTTACAGAATTTCTGTCACCATCATTAAAATCTCTATTGTCTCCTTTACTATAGTTTGTTCTATCAATTGAATCTTCGTTTTCAATTTCATTTTTCAATGAACCAGGTAAATTATTAAAGTCAGCATTTTCATTGCTAAACGTTTGAACTTTTCCGTTTTCATCAATGGATGGTCTGTAATATATATTTCCTCTGTAGTAGTTGAAGTCATTCATCTCTTCATCAATTATTGGTCTGTATACATCAGCAACCCATTCAGCAACATTTCCAGCCATTCCATATAATCCAAAATCATTGGGAGGATATGCTCTAACAGCAGATGTTATTCCTGATCCTGTTTCAGACCATCCGGCAATTCCGCCGTAATCTCCTCTTCCGATTTTAAAATTTGCAAGTTGATCACCTTGATTCTTTCTTTTACCTGAACGAGTGTACTCTCCATCCCATGGAAATTTCTTTTTTCCTCTATACATATTTTCTTCAGATATTTCACTCAAGGCTAGTGCTGCATATTCCCATTCAGTTTCAGTTGGGAGTCTGTATTCTGGTAATAAAATCCCACTTTCTCTTGATGCATAATTAAATGTTCTATTTCCACTTTCATCAATGCTAATTTGTTTAGAATCTGCTATTTCATTCATTTTTCCACCATAAGCATTGGACGGATCTAAAAAATAAGCTTTGGTATTGAAAGAATAACCATTTTGTAATGAGTCAGGACTTATTGCACCAGGTCTTACATATCCATTTGAAACTAATATTTGTTCATTTACCCTATCAGTTCTCCATTTTGCAAAATTTACTGCTTGCTTCCAGCTTACACCAACAACTGGATGATTTTCAAATGCAGGGTGTCTTAAATAATTATTTACCATATCTTCATTGAAACCTAATGGATTTCTCCAAACAAGTGTATCTGGTAATGCAGCTTTGTAAATTTCAGGAAAATCTTTTGCAAATACTTTATTCATCCAATGCAGATATTCGACATACATCAGATTTGTAACTTCTGTCTCGTCGATAAAAAAAGATCTGACGTATTGTTGAGTTGGAGTATTATTCCAATCATGCATGATATTATCTTGAACATTTCCTTTGGTGTAAGTACCTCCTTCAACAAATATTAGTCCAGGACCTGTTACCTGGCCCTTGTAAGATTTTTTATTTTTAAATCCACCATCCTTGGTACTAATTTTCCACCCAGTTGCCTGTGAAATGTTATTATTATTTTTAAATAAATTGTTGTTACTACATCCTATAAACAATGTAGAGGAAAGGAAAATAATAAGAACAAATAATTTAGTATTTTTCATAAAATATATTTCATATCTTGAAATTGCAAGATAGTAAAATGTTTATATAAATATTTAAACAAAAAATATGCCGTTAACATCTAGATTCATTTTATTAATTTTTCTTTTTTTCACAATATCTACAACAATATCTCAAGAAAGAAGAGTCATAACTACTGCTGTTCCATTTCTAATGATTTCAGCAGATGCTAGAGCGTCAGGATTAGGTGAACAAGGAGTTGCAACATCTCCAGATGCTTTTTCTCAACATTGGAATCCATCTAAATATGCGTTTTTAGAAAATAGGTCTGCTGTTGGTGTAAGTTATACCCCATATTTAAGCAAGTTAGTAAGTGATGTTTTTTTAGCAAATTTAAATTACTACAAGGTTATTAATGACAGAAGTTCTTGGTCTACAAGCTTCAAATATTTTAGTTTAGGTGATATAGATATTTTAGAAAATCCACAAGATGTTCCTTATTTGGAAAATCCCAATGAGTTTACATTAGATGCTTCTTACACACTTAAATTAAATCAAAATTTTTCAATGGGAGTCACTGGACGTTTTTTAATGTCTGATGTTAAATTGCAAAATATTTCCTCTGACTCCAGCTCTGCAAGTTCGTTTGCAGTAGATATTTCAGGTTTTTATCAATCAGATGAAAAGGCTTATGAGAAATTTAATGGTATTTGGAGATTTGGTTTTAATATTTCTAATCTAGGTCCAAGAATGAGTTATGATGAATTAGGTAAGAAATATTTTATTCCTACAAATTTTAAGATAGGTTCTGCATTTGATTTTATATTTGATTCGGCAAATAAACTTTCCCTAAACTTAGAATTAAATAAGTTATTAGTTCCAACACCAAGTGTTCCTATTTTAAATTCAAATAATCAAATTATTGGATATGAACAAGCTGACGTATCATTTCTTTCAGGTGTTTTTAAGTCATTTGGCGATGCCCCTGAGGGTTTTAGTGAGGAAATGAAAGAAATTACTCTTTCTTTAGGTTTAGAATATATCTATAATGATTTATTCGCTTTGAGAATGGGTTATTTTGGAGAAAATGAAATTAAAGGAGCTAGAAAATACTTCACTTTTGGTACAGGATTTAATTTAAACGAAATAGATTTAGATTTATCATATTTATTATCTACCTCTGAGGTTATAAGTCCTCTTGAAAATACATTAAGATTTTCATTTACCTACAATTTTAATTAGTTCATAATTATTAATTAATTTTTTAATGTATAAGTAAGATATATTAACTTTGCCGCCAGTATTATTAATTGTTAAATAATATTAACTAAAATAATAAATGAAAGAAATTACTAAAGAAACTTATTTAAAATGGTACGAGGACATGCTTTTTTGGAGAAAGTTTGAAGACAAGTTGGCAGCAGTATATATACAACAAAAAGTTAGAGGTTTTTTACATCTTTACAACGGACAAGAAGCTGTTTTAGCAGGAGCTTTACATGTTATTGATCATGATAAAGATAGAATGATTACGGCATACAGAAATCATGTTATGCCTATTGGTATGGGTGTTGATCCAAAACGTGTTATGGCAGAACTCTATGGAAAATCAACTGGAACATCTATGGGTTTAGGTGGCTCAATGCATATTTTTTCAAAAGAGCACAGATTTCATGGAGGTCATGGAATTGTAGGAGGTCAAATTCCTTTGGGTGCAGGTATGGCATTTGGTGATAAATATTTTAATAGAGGAGCTGTAACTCTTTGTTACATGGGTGATGGCGCAGTTAGACAAGGTTCATTACATGAGACTTTAAATCTTGCCATGCTTTGGAAACTTCCTGTTGTTTTTATTGTTGAAAATAATGGTTACGCAATGGGAACATCCGTTGAAAGAACAGCTAATCATACTGATATTTGGAAACTAGGTTTAGGTTATGAAATGCCGTGTGGTCCTGTTGATGGGATGAATCCCGTTAAAGTAGCAGAAGCTCTTGATGAAGCTATATCCAGAGCTAGAAGTGGAGAAGGTCCTAGTTTTTTAGAAATGAAAACATACAGATATCGTGGTCACTCAATGTCAGATGCTCAAAAATACAGGACTAAAGATGAGGTAAACGAATACAGAAAAATAGACCCAATTACTCAAGTAAAAAAAATAATTTTAGAAAATGATTTTGCAGATGAGTCTGAAATAAGTTCAATAGACGCAAGAGTGAAAAGTAAAGTAATTGAATGTGAAAAATTTGCTGAAGAATCACCTTATCCGGACGTTTCTGTAATGTATGATGCAGTTTATGAGGAAGAAAACTATCAATTTATTAATCACAAATTAAAATAAATGGCAGAAATTATAAATATGCCAAGATTAAGTGACACCATGGAAGAAGGTGTTGTAGCAAAATGGCTAGTCAAAATTGGAGACAAGGTTAGCGAGGGTGACATTCTCGCTGAAATAGAAACTGATAAGGCCACCATGGAATTTGAATCTTTTCATGAGGGAACATTGTTACATATAGGAATAAATGAAGGAGAAACTGCAGCAGTTGATACTTTATTGGCAATTATCGGAGAAGATGGAGAAGATATTTCACAATTAATTACACCTTCATCAAGTTCTTTACAATTAGATTTAGTTGATCAAATAAATGAAACAGAAAATATTAACAATAAAGTAGAAGAACAGATTGTAGAACCAGAATTAAAAAATGATTCTTTTCAAGTTGTTACTATGCCAAGACTAAGCGATACTATGGAAGAGGGTACAGTATCTTCTTGGCTTGTAAATGTAGGGGATTCAGTTAAGGAGGGAGATATTCTTGCTGAAATTGAAACCGATAAAGCTACCATGGAATTTGAATCTTTTCATGAGGGGACATTGTTACATATTGGAATA
>SGZG01000030.1 GCA_004214185.1 Flavobacteriales bacterium
TCAAATAATTTTTTTGAAAATCCTGGAATTCCTATCATACCGCTTCCTTCGATTGTTAATAAAGCAATATCTTCAATGTGAGTTATTCCTTTAACAATAGTCTTAGAATTAAAATTTGATGAAATTAATGTCCCTTTACTATCACTATCAAAAGTGTTTTTTATAGATATAGGTATATTTTTATTCATAACAGGCTTAACTGTTGGGGGATATAAAACTTTAGCTCCGAAATGTGATAATTCCATAGCTTCCTTGTATGATAAAAAATCAATTGGCTGTGATTGTTTAACTATTTTTGGATTAGCAGTAAATATACCACTAACGTCTGTCCATATTTCTAATTTTTCAGCATTTGCAACCGATGCTAGTATTGATGCAGAGAAATCAGAACCTCCCCTTCCAAGAGTAACATTATTTCCAAAATTATCTCTTGCGATAAATCCTGGCATGAAAATTAAATTATTTTTTACTTTTTCATAAAATTCGTTCCACTTTCTTTGAGTTAATTCGTAATCAATTTGATTAGAGCCAAGTTTAATAAGCTTAGTAGTTAGAATTTCACGAGAATCTTTAATCAATACATCAAATCCTTTGTACTGGGCTAGTTTTCCTATAATATAATATGAAAGTAATTCTCCAAATCCAGAAATATTTTCATATGTTTTGGGGCTAAACTCTTTTAAATTATAGATTCCATCCAGTATATCATCAAGATCATTGAACTTTTTTTGAACATGACTCAAAATTTCACTCTGATTCTCAAAATCAAATAAAGTAGAACAGATATCAAGATGATTTTTTAATATTGAATTAAATGTTTTTTTGTAATCATTATTTCTTGAACTTGCAAGTTTTCCACATTGAATTAAACCATCTGTTGTATCTCCAATTGCAGAAAAAAAAACGATTAATTTAGAGTTATAATTTTCAATTATTTTTAAAACTCTTTCAATATTTTTAGCGCTTGAAATTGATGAACCACCAAATTTTAAAACTTTCATTATAATGTAATAATTAACCAGTAAAAATAGTTAACCTAGTATTTTAATTATAACATTTGTTTTTTTTTTAAAATCTTTTGTGAAATAAATAGAATGTCTTCTTAATAATGATAATTTATCAATAAAAATAAGGTTAAGTGAATTATAATTTAATTATTTTTAATTTTGAATCGTCTTTAGAACAGTCAATTTTGATTTTAGTACCTTCTTTCAGGTTCGACTTAACTATTTCTTCTGCAATTAAATCCTCTACGTGGTTTTGAATAGCACGTTTTAATGGTCTTGCACCATATTTTTGGTCAAAACCTTTTTCACATAAGAAATTTATTGCTTTTGAGGATATCTTGACATCATATCCAATATCTCGCAATCTATTTTTTAATTTTTCAAGTTCAATATTTATAATTTTCTTTAAGTCTTCTTTTTCAAGACTATTAAAAATCACAATTTCATCAACTCTATTTAAAAATTCAGGGGAAAATGCCTTCTTGAGTGATTTTTCAATAGTATTTTTAATATTCTTTTTTTCTTGTGACTTCATCGATTCAGTTCCAAATCCAACGCCATTTCCAAAATCTTTAACTTGTCTAGCACCTAAATTGGAAGTCATAATTATAACAGTATTTTTAAAATCTACTTTTCTACCAAGGCTGTCAGTAAGTGAACCTTCATCTAAAACTTGTAATAACATATTGAAGATATCTGGGTGAGCTTTTTCAACTTCGTCAAGAAGAACTACACTGTAGGGCTTTCTTCTTACTTTTTCAGTTAACTGTCCACCTTCTTCATATCCAACATAACCTGGAGGTGCTCCGATTAGTCTGGAAACAGCAAATTTTTCCATGTATTCACTCATGTCTATGCGAATTAAAGAATCTGTTCCATTAAAGAGCTCACTTGATAAAATTTTTGCAAGTTGAGTTTTTCCAACTCCAGTTTGACCCAAAAATATGAATGATCCGATGGGTTTGTTAGGATCTTTAATGCCTGCTCTATTTCTTTGGATAGCTTTAACTACCTTTTGTACAGCTTCGTCCTGTCCAATTACTTTTCCAGAAATAGTTTTATCTAAATTGTTTAATTCTTTTAGTTCAGCTTTAGCTATTTTATTAACAGGGATACCTGTAATCATTGAAACAACTTCAGAAATATCGTTTTCATCAACTGTTTCTCTATGCATTTTTAGTTCTTCTTCCCATTTTTCTTGTGCTATCAAAAGTTCTTTTTCAATTCTTTTTTCATCGTCTCTTAGCTTAGCAGCTTCCTCATACTTTTGTTTTTTAACAACCTCGTTTTTTTTATTTCTTACATTTTCTAGACCAAGTTCAAGATTAACAATATTTTTTGGAACATCCATGTTAGTTATATGAACTCTTGATCCAGCTTCATCCATAGCATCAATTGCTTTATCTGGAAGAAATCTATCAGAAATATATCTATCAGTTAACTTAACGCATGCTTCTAATGCCTTATCTGTAAAGTTTACATTGTGATGAGCTTCATATTGCTCCTTTATGTTTCTTAAAATTTCAAGAGTTTCATCAACTGTGGTTGGTTGAACAATAATTTTTTGAAATCTTCTTTCAAGTGCACCATCTTTTTCAATATATTGTCTGTATTCATCAAGAGTAGTTGCACCAATACATTGAATTTCTCCTCTGGCTAATGCAGGTTTAAACATATTTGAGGCATCTAAACTTCCAGTTGCTCCACCTGCACCTACTATCGTGTGAATTTCATCAATAAATAAAATGATATCATCATTTTTTTCAATTTCGTTCATAACGGCTTTCATCCTCTCCTCAAATTGACCTCTGTATTTGGTTCCTGCCACTATACTGGCTAAATCAAGAGTTACAACTCTTTTATTGTATAAAATTCTAGAAACTTTTTTCTGTATAATTCTTAGTGCTAAACCTTCAGCTATAGCAGATTTACCCACACCTGGCTCCCCAATTAGAAGAGGATTATTCTTCTTTCTTCTACTTAAAATTTGAGAAACTCTTTCAATTTCTTTCTCCCTTCCAATCACAGGATCTAGTTTTCCAGAATTGGCGAGTGCTGTTAAGTCTCTTCCAAAATTATCTAAAACAGGTGTTTTAGATTTGACTTTGGATTTAGATTCAGACTTTATTGTAAATGGATTTTCATCAATTGGCCCCTCATTTTCTTTTGAGTCATCAGAGAATGTTTCAGATGATGGAAGATTTGAATAATCATCATCAGATTCGGTTAGCATATATTTAAATTGTTCTTTAACTGTTTCGTAATCGAGTTGAAGTTTAATAAGCAATTTGGTTGTGGGATCATTTTCATTTCTTAGAATGCATAAAAGAAGATGAGCTGTATTAATGGACTTGCCTTGAAAGAGTTTAGCTTCTAAAAAAGTAGTTTTTAAAGCTCTTTCAGCTTGTCTAGTTAAATGTAAATTCTTTTTATGATTTTGATTAAAATCATTTATCGGGTTCGGAGGACTTAATATTTCTACTTTTTTTCTTAGATAATCTAAATCGATCTCTAAAGAATTAAGAATGTTTATTGCTTTTCCGCCGCCATCTCTGAGCATACCAAGTAAAAGGTGTTCAGTACCAATAAAATCATGACCAAGCCTTAAAGCCTCTTCTTTGCTGTAGGTAATAACATCTTTTACCCTTGATGAGAAATTATCATCCATATATAAAAATTACTTTACAGTAAATAGACAAAAAAAAAAAATTAATTGCAAGTTTTTTTTCTTGACTTTATTCTTAATTATTTATTAAAATTTGTTAATAAAATATATGAAAAATCAAGCTTATGAACCTTAATAAAATATGAGGTATCCTTATATTTGTTAAGTTGTAACTAACTTAATAAAAATATTTATGAGTGATGGAGAAAAATTGATCCCAATTAACATTGAAGAAGCAATGAAGTCAGCATACATCGATTATTCGATGTCAGTTATTGTTTCCAGAGCACTTCCAGACGTGAGAGACGGCTTAAAACCAGTTCACAGAAGAGTTTTATATGGAATGCATCAGTTAGGTTTGAGAGGGTCTAGTAAGTTTAAAAAATCTGCCTTTATTGTTGGAGAAGTTTTAGGTAAATATCATCCTCATGGAGATTCATCAGTTTATGATACAATGGTCAGGATGGCACAGGAATGGAGTCTAAGATATTTGATGGTAGATGGTCAAGGTAATTATGGATCTGTTGACGGTGATAGTCCAGCTGCTATGAGATATACAGAAGCAAGAATGCAAAAAATTTCTGAAGAAATGGTTGCTGACCTTGATAAAGAAACTGTTGATCATCAGCTTAATTATGATGATTCCATAATGGAACCCACAGTGTTACCAACCAAAATTCCAAATTTATTAGTAAATGGAGCTAGTGGAATTGCAGTGGGAATGGCAACTAATATGCCACCACACAATCTTACTGAAGTTATTGATGGAACTGTTGCATACATTGAAAATAATGATATTACAACAGAAGAACTAATTCAGTTTGTTAAGGCTCCCGATTTTCCAACTGGAGGAATTATTTATGGTTATGATGGTGTGAAGCAAGCTTTTGAAACAGGAAGAGGCAGAATAGTTATGAGAGCCAAAGCCGTGATTGAGGAGGTTAATGGGAGAGAATGTATCATAGTCACTGAAATACCATACCAAGTAAATAAGGCAGAAATGATTAGAAAAACTGCTGAAATGATTAATGATAAAAAAATTGAGGGTATTTCAACAATTAGGGATGAATCTGATAGGAAAGGAATGAGAATTGTTTATGTACTTAAAAGAGATTCAGTTCCAAATGTTGTATTAAATACTTTGTTTAAGCATACACAACTACAATCATCATTTAGTGTTAATAATATAGCCTTAGTTAAAGGTCGACCTCAAATGCTAAATCTAAAGGAAATGATTGGTCATTTTGTTGATCACAGACATGATGTTGTCGTTAGAAGAACAAAATTTGAATTAAAAAAGGCTGAAGAAAGAGCACACATACTTGAAGGGCTAATTATAGCATCAGATAACATTGATAAAGTTATTTCTTTAATTAGATCTTCATCTAATGCTGATGAAGCCAAATCTAAATTAATTTCTGAGTTTAAACTTTCTGAAATTCAGTCAAAAGCTATTGTTGAAATGCGTTTAAGACAATTAACAGGCTTAGAACAGGATAAGTTGAGAGGCGAATTTGATGACTTAATGAAAACTATTAAAGATTTAAAAGACATCCTAGATAGTGAATCAAGAAGAATGAATATTATTAAGACCGAACTTTTAGAAATGAAAGAAAAATATGGTGATGAAAGAAGGTCTGAAATTGAATATGCTGGTGGAGATTTAAGCATGGAAGATATGATTCCAAACGAAAAAGTTGTTATTACAATTTCTAATGCTGGCTATATTAAAAGAACTCCGCTGGTTGAATACAAGACCCAGAACAGGGGAGGTGTTGGACAAAGAGGTTCGACAACCAGAAATGAAGACTTCCTAGAACATTTATTTGTTGGAACTAATCATCAGTATATGTTGTTTTTTACTCAGAAAGGAAAATGTTTTTGGATGAGAGTTTTTGAAATTCCTGAAGGTAGTAAAACATCAAAAGGTAGAGCAATGCAGAATCTAATTAATATTGAACAAGATGATGAAGTTAAAGCATTCATTTGCACTCAGGATTTAAAAGATGAAGATTATATTAATAGTCACTATGTAATAATGGCCACCAAAAAAGGTCAGGTTAAAAAGACATCTCTTGAACAATACTCAAGACCAAGATCAAACGGAATTAATGCAATTACAATTAAAGATGACGATGAGTTGTTAGAAGCAAAATTAACAACGGGTAATTCACAAGTTTTACTTGCAGTTAAATCAGGGAAGTGTATCCGTTTTGAGGAGAGTAAAACCCGTCCTATGGGAAGAAATGCATCTGGTGTAAGAGGAATCAGATTAAAAGATAATTCTGATGAAGTTGTCGGAATGATTTCTGTTAATGACATGGATAGTGATATTTTAGTTGTTTCTGAAAATGGATATGGAAAAAGATCTAGTTTAGATGATTACAGAATGACAAACAGAGGAGGAAAAGGAGTAAAAACAATTTCTATTACTGAAAAAACTGGTAAATTAGTAACCATTAAAAACGTTACAGATGGAGATGATCTTATGATAATAAATAAATCTGGAATAGCAATCAGAATGGAAGTATCATCATTAAGAGTTATGGGAAGAGCTACACAGGGTGTGAAATTAATAAATTTAAAAGAAGAAGACTCTATTGCCGCTGTTGCAAAAGTAGTTAATGATGAAGATGATGTTACAGATCCAGACGATATTGATGTTGTTGAATCAAAGGAGGAAAATAATAACGAAAATTAATTCATAAAATGAAAAATATAATTTACACAATTGCAGTTTTAACTACTTTTTTAAGTTATGGACAAAAAAAGGAATTAAAACAAGCTGAAAAGTTAATTGACCAGGAATTTTATTCTGAAGCCTTAAGTGTACTTAATGACAATAGTGACTTTATTTTGAATGCTGATAAAAAATTTCATGCACAATTTTATTCTCTAAAAGGTGCAGCATTAAAAGGAGAATCTCGTTTCATGGAGTCTGTTTCCTCTTTAAGAAAATCAATTGAACTCGATTCTAGAAAGTACAGCGAAAAGAATACACTAATGATTCAGCAAATTGAAGCTGATTTAGTTAATTCTGCTGTCGAGGACAATAAAGTAGATAAATTTTCAAGTGCTGCTCTAAAATTATACAATGCCTATCAGATCAACCCTGAAAAAGAAGATAATAAAAACTACTTATATTTTGCAGCAGGAAGTGCTGTTAATGGAAAAGAATTTGATGATGCTTTAAATTATTATTTAATCCTCAAGGATTTAGGATACACCGGGGTGTCAACAGAATATTATGTAACACCTGTTGATTCTGATGTTGAATTAAAAGTAAGTCCAACTGAGTATAATTTATTTAAAAAATCAAAAGATTATAAAAATCAAAGAACAGTTGATACAGAATCTAGACTTCCAGAAATTGTAAAAAATATTGCATTAATTTATGTTCAAAAAGGTGAAGTTGACCTTGCTATTTCTGCTATTAAAGAGGCCAGAGCTGTTAATCCTAACGATATAAACCTTCTACTCTCTGAAGCTGATCTTTATATAAAATTAGGTGACAGAGATAAATTTGCAGAGTTAATGAAATTAGCTGTCGAAAAAGATCCAAATAATGCAATATTATACTACAATCTTGGTGTTATAAACGGAGAACAAGGTGATTTTGAAGCAGCTAAAGGCTATTATTTAAAGGCTTTGGAACTTGACAGCACATACTCAGCTACATATCTAAATTTAGTTAGTCTTATTCTGGAGGGTGAATCTGCGTTAGTAGATCAGATGAATGAGCTTGTTACATCTAGAAAAGCAAGTGATATGGACAAGTATGATCAATTAGAAATTCAAAGAATTGGGTTATACAAAGAGTGTCTTCCTTATTTAGAGAAATTAATTGAAATTGATCCAGAAAATGTAGAAGCAATTACAACAGCAAAAAATATTTATTATACAATTGATGATATTGATAAATTCAAACTAATGAATGCTAAATTGCAAGAGATAGAAAATCAATAAGTACAAACTTTTATTAATTTATGGGATATTGAGTTTGAATCTGAATTTAATATCCCTTTTTTATTTAATACATCTATTCTGACCTTACCAAATGCATGTATAATTTTTTGATTTTTTAAAATTATTCCGACATGTGTTATTTCTTTATTTCCAAAAAAAGCTAAATCTCCTTCTTTTGCATTGACTAGATCAATTGCCTTTCCCTGTTCAGCTTGCTGGTAAGCATCTCTATTTATTTTTATTTTGTTTAGTTTGTAAACAAGTTGTGTGAATCCAGAACAATCTATCCCAGAATAGGTTTTACCTCCCCATAAATAAGGAACATTCAAAAATTTTAATGCTGTTTCTTTAATTGAACTCGTTAATTGATTTAAATTATTTTTTAGTTTATGATTTAAAAAATTACAATTACTTATTACAGCACCTATTCCTATTAGCATGGTACCAGATTTAGTTTCAAGTTCAGTATAAATTATTTTCAAAAATTTTTGATCATTTATTCTTAAATTATTGAATTCCTTTTTTGTGATTTCTTTGAATTGAGAATAATTTATCCATCCTTGGTATTTGTCATTATAAATTTCAATCAAATACCACTTTTTATTTTTCTCAACTATTTTATATAATTCACCATAAATAAGTTGAGTAACTAATTCCGATTTACTAGTTTTTTCTTTTCTTAGGGGGATATTACTAAGATGACAAATTCCATACATTAACAATAAAATTAAATTTTTAAAATAATAAAACTATTATTATTTCAATTTTTATATTTGAATAAATATTATGGTAGTAAAACAATTATACACTAAATGCCTATCCCAGGGAGCATATTATATTGAAAGTGCAGGAGAGGCTGCAGTAATTGATCCTCTTAGAGAAGTTTCTGAATACATTAATATTGCAAAAGCTTCCAATTCAAAAATTAAATACATTTTTGAGACTCATTTTCATGCTGATTTTATTAGTGGGCATATAACATTGTCTAAATTAACAAATGCCCCAATAGTTTATGGTCCTAATGCAACTCCATCTTTCGAATCAATTATTGCACATGATAATCAAGTTTTTAGTATTGGTGATGTTACAATTAAACTAATCCATACACCTGGCCACACTTTAGAAAGTACTTGTTATCTTTTAAGTGATGAAAATCAAAATCCATATTGTCTTTTCTCTGGTGATACTCTTTTTTTAGGAGATGTAGGTAGACCTGACTTAGCTCAAAAATCCTTGAATATTTCAAAGGAAGATTTAGCAGGTATTTTATATGATTCAATTCATAACAAAATTTCAGTTCTTCCTGATCATATTTTGATTTATCCTGCTCATGGAGCTGGATCAGCATGTGGAAAAAATATGATGAAAGAAACCGTAGATACCTTAGCAAATCAAAAAATTGTCAATTACGCTTTAAATGGATCTTTTTCTAAAAATGAGTTTATAGAAGAATTAACTCACGATTTAGAAAGTCCTCCGGACTATTTTCCATCTAATGTGATGCTTAATCAAGAAGGGTATAAAGATTTTGACTTTGTTTTGAAAAATAGTTTTAATAGGTTGGATCTTTTACAATTTAAAGAACTAAATGATTCAGATGATACAATAATTCTTGATGTTAGAAACCAAAATGATTTCAAAAAAGGCTTTATCCCTGGTTCAGTATTTATTGGCTTAAATGGAACTTTTGCGCCTTGGGTTGGCTCAATTATAAAAGACATAAATAAAAAAATACTATTAATTTGTGATCAAGGTAAAGAAAAAGAAGCTATAGTTCGTTTATCCAGAGTTGGTTTTGATAATTGTTTAGGATTTTTAGATGGTGGTTTTCAAAATTGGATATCTGAAAATGAATTTGATACTATTGAATCAATTGATTCCGATAATTTAAGTTCTATAGTTGAGTCCATTAACTTGGTTGATGTTAGAAAATTTTCAGAAAGAAGTAATGGTTTTTTGAAAAATACGATCTCAATTCCGTTAGATTTATTTCAAGATAACTTAAATAGTCTTGACAAAAACAAAAAATATTATGTGCATTGTGCAGGTGGCTATAGAAGTATGATTGCTTGCTCAATTTTAAAAAGAAATGGTTTTAATTCACCCATTGATGTGACTGGTGGATTTTCAGCTATCAGGAATTCTAATTTTGAAATTTTAATTGATGGATAAATATATTTTTCTTTTATTTCTTATGCCATTATTGATTTTTTCTCAGAAGACTTCTTTTTCCTATGAGATTTTAAACTATGAGAGTTTTAAAAATGAAATTAGTAATGATGATGTTCTTTTATTTGATGTTAGAACAACTGATGAATTTAATTCAGGACATATTGAAGGTTCCATTAATATTGATTTCTATGATAAAAAAATATTTACTGAATTTTTTGAAAAAATAGAAAAATCCAAACCAATTTTCATCTATTGCAGGACTGGTAACAGAAGTAAACAATCCTCTGAATTATTAAAAAGCATTGGATTTAATAGTGTTTTTGACTTAGAAGGGGGTTATACAAATTGGATATCTAATAAAAACTAACTTTTGGTCGCTGAAATAATTAAAGTACCATTCCAGTTATTTTTTTTACCAACTGTCCAGGACCTTACATTCTTAAACCCTGCATTGATAACTAATTTTTCCCATTGTTTAATATTTAGTAAAGTCATTGTATCAACATTTGTTTTTTCAGGCCAGTCATGTGAAGTTTTGTTTTCGTAATAAAAATCTATTCCCATAATAAACTTTCCATTTTCATTTATCCAGTTTTCAAATATGTTTTCTAATACAATTAATGGTTTTTTAAAGTAATATAAAACTTCCATTGTATGAACAATATCTTTTTTATTTTTAGGTTTCCAGGTAGATAATTCAGCACAGATGTACTCATTAATATTATCCAAACGTCTAGCTTTATTTATCATCTTCAAAGATCCGTCAACTCCACTAGAACTTTCACAATTTTTCAATTTGGAAACTTTTCTTACTACCCAACCATTTCCGCAACCAGCATCTATAAATGAAAAAGAATTTTTACTATTAGTAACGGCATTTAGCATTTCATCTACAGCCTCTTTATGATTAATCTCCATTCCTTCATCCTTACCCAGGTCAACCCAATCAGAAAAAATTTCAACAGGTGATTTTTTTATCATATTTTTTTTCTAGTAAAAATTAAATAGGTTAAATAAAAAAGAACTACTATGATTAATTCCCAATTAATTATGTAATAGGGCCAATCTCCAAATACTAAAGGATTTTTAATCTGTGGAGCTTCATATAAATACATGTAATTAGAACCATTTCCAATTATAAAGTTTAATGGAAGAATTATAACCATCAAAAAATTTAGTATTCCAAACGTTTTTAACCAAGAGTATTTAGAAAGCTTATAATCTAAATTATAAAACATGTAGAGGGGAACAAGCATTATTATTGCGTGACTAACATAATAACTAATGTACATAAACCATCCTCCATCGTAGTAGTTTAATTGAGGGGTTAAAATAGAAACAAATCCACCTAAAAATCCACAATAAAACAGAAATTCAAAAACTTTCTTATTTGGTTTAAAAAATAGCATTGAAATTACTATCAAATTAGAAAATGAACATAAGTGAAGTGGTAAATCTTCTTCAAGTTTCCAATTGTTGTTAATTATATCAATTATATGATCATATCCCGTCTGGCTCAGTGCAATTAAACTTATAATTTTTATAATCAATAAATTTTTTGATTTATTTAAGTTTCTACCAAGAATTAGAATTAAAACAAATAATAGTGTTGTTATAGTAATATTTCTTAAACCTTCGTACGAATTAAAATCAATAATATAATGAGGATTCTGTAATAGTTCAGCTATCATATATTTCATTATTCAATATTACTAATAAATTATTAACTTAATGGCATTACATATATTCTTAATTAATAATGAGATTTATTTCATTTCTAATCATACTAGTTTTATTGTTTTCTTTTAATTCATGTGAATTTTTAAATAAGGAAAAAAAAATCAACAAGAATGATTTTCATGAAATTAACATAGAGAAATATAAAAATAAATTGGAAGGTTTTTGGATGGGTCAATCAATTGCTAATTGGACGGGTCTTGTTACTGAAATGGATAAAATCGGAAATATTGGTGAAATTAAAACTGGAAAATTTTATACAAGGTATAATTGGGGTAAAAATGATGAACCAAGTATTTGGTCTTCTGAACCATCTAATGATAAAATAAATTTTGTTTTAAGAGAATCTGGTGAAATATGGGGTGCTGATGACGATACAGATATTGAATACATTTACCAGGAATTACTTTATGAAAGTGAAAAAATTATATTAAGTCCTAAAAATATAAGAGATGGATGGATTAAGCATATAAAACCAGAAGAAGAAAATTTTCTATGGGTTTCAAATCAAAAGGCCTTTGATTTGATGCAGGATGGGATTTTACCACCTCAAACAAGTGATCCAACATTGAATGAGCATTTCGATATGATTGATGCTCAGCTAACAACTGAAATTTTTGGATTGTTATCCCCTATAAATTATAAAAATGCGTTACGAATGTCATACTTACCTATACGAACAACTGCAAGGGAAGATGCAGCCTTAATTTCGGAGTTCTATGTTATAATTCACTCATTAGCTTCTACAATAGATTTGAATGAGCCTTTGGATAAAGAATTAATACGTATTTCTGATTTTGCAAGTTCAATACTTGATAAAAACTCTTATTCCTTTCCAATGTATGAATATGTAAAATCAAAGTTTAGGTCGGGTATTACCTGGGAACAAACCAGGGACTCAATTTATCAAAGATATCAGGTTGATCAAAAAGATGGATATGATATCACATCTAGAAACTTGTACTGTAATGGATGTTTCGCATCAGGAATTAATTTTGCTTCTAGTTTAATTAGTTATTTCTATGGTAGGGGTGACCTAAAAGAAACTATTAAGATTGCAACTCTTTCAGGATGGGACTCAGATAATCCTGCTTCAACTTGGGGAGGATTATTAGGTTTTATTCATGGAAGAGATCAAATCGAAAAAATTTTTAATAAAAATATTTCCACATCTTATGACATCCACCGAACCAGGCAAAATTTTAAAAACAACGGGCTTGATGACTTTAAAAATATGTCAATTAAAGGAGTTCAAATTATAGATAATGTAGTTGAAAAAACAGGAGGGAGGATTGATCTTAAAAATGGAAAATGGTATGTGTTTAAAGAAAAATAAATTATAAATATTTTTCAATTAGCTTTTTTGTTTTACTTATTCCTTCATTTTCTCCTAAGTTTAATCCCTCGTATTCAATTCCATAATAACCATCATAATTAAACTCTTTTGTGATTTCGATTATTCTTTTAAAATCTATCGTACTTTCTTCACCATTAGAATCAAAATCATATGATTTAGCACTCACAGCCTTTGCATAAGGCATTAACTCAGTCATTCCTTGATATTTATCATATTCATTAATACATTCACTAAAATAATTCTCAGGATCAATTTTTTTAATACAAAAGTTTCCAAAATCGGGTAGGGTTCCACAATTGTCTAAATTTACATTTTTCATCACCTTAGCTAAATAACTTGCATTGGAGCTAAGACCACCATGATTTTCAACTATAATGTTAATTTTATCTTTTTTTGAAATCAAGCACAGCTGTGTTAAAGATTCTGATGAATATTCAATCCATTTATTTTTCCTTGTAACACCATTTAAATTGACTCTTATGGAATGACAACCTAGGTTATAACCCATTTCAATCCATTTTTTGTGATTATCAACAGATTTTTGTCTTTTGTTTTTGTTATTTGAAGCCAAATCACCCTCACCATCAACCATAATTAAAAGATTCTTTATTCCGTGGTCTTTTGAATTGCTTAAAAGTTTTTTAGTTACTTTTTTAATTGGTTTTGTTTTTAATTCATTCCAATATAATGAGGATACGTATTCTACAGCATCAAATCCCATTTCTCTAGCTTTTAGTGAAAAGTCAAAAGGAGAGAGGGTTTGATTTATTTTTATTGCCCTATGAAGAGACCACTGAGCTAGAGAAATCTTTTTCCTTGTAATTTGAGGGTTACTAAAAGCTAACCCCAATGTTCCTAGTCCTAAAATATGATTAAAATCTCTTCTTTGCATTTATAAACTAATTTTCAATTTTCTTTCTGTTGTCTTCAGAATTAGTGTCAATTAGTTTGTTGTATGGATCAATACCAACTTCCTTTGGTTCCTTGTCAACAATAATAGATATTTTATTATGAATCGAAGAAATCTTGTGTTTTTTTAGATAAAGTTCAGTTTCATTTTCATCATCATCCTCTCCAAATATACCAATATCAATATAGTCTTCTAAAAATACAGAATACTCTGGCTTTTTCATCTCATCTGTTTGATATGTAATTGAGTCTTTTTCTCTGTCTCCGTAAAATGCTCTTCCTTTTTCATCGTTTCTATATTTGCTGACTTTAAACTCAATGTCAACTTTATATTTTCCATTATCTAACTTTTCAGATTTAGTTTCAACAACTCTATTTTGATAAAGAGTAATTGTTTCAAACATATCATCAAGTAAGTAATTTAGAGAATCTGGTGTAACTTCTTTGATATGATTTAGTAAATCAATTGAGGTAGTATATGGCGGTTCCTGAAAAGCAACTTTTTTCACATATTTACTTAAAGCTTTATTTAGAGTTTTTTCTCCAATATAATCGCTTAGTGCATAAAATACTAAAGATCCTTTTTGGTAATGTATATAACCCTGTCCATCATTATACATTAATGCATTTTCTCTCTTTCTTTCAAAAGTTCTTTGGGTTAAATATGTGTCAAGAGATCTCTTTAAAAATTTTCGCATTTTTTTCTTTCCATTAACCTGCTCAATTACTTTTAATGTAACATATTCAGACAGACTTTCAGAAAGCATAGTAGCTCCAAGCACATCAGCTCCTATGACTTGGTGTGCCCACCACTGATGAGCAACTTCGTGTACACTAACAAAAAAAGCATAATCGTTACCACCTTCCTCAGAATCATCAACTTTTGCTATAAATCCTATGTCCTCAGAAAAAGGTACAGTGTTGGGAAATGATTGGGCAAATCCACCTGAAGTCCTAGGAAATTCTATTATTCTTAATTGTCTATGTTGATATGGACTAAAGTTACTAGAACAGTATTCTAGAGCTGCTTTCATTCCTTTCATCATTCTGTCCAAGTTATAGTCATGATCTTTATGATAGTATATTTCAAGTTTAACATCGTTCCATTGATCTTGAACAACCTCGTATTTCGCTGAGTTAAATGCATAGAAATTTAAAATTTTGCTATCCATTTTATAGTGAAAATATCTTCTATCTCCTTCAATCCATTCTTTCTGAAGATAACCAGGAGCAATAGCAATTTGATCTTTTGACGTGCTAACAGTTGCTTCAAAATCAATCCAATCTGCATCTTTGGAAATATAAGTATTTCCTAAAGCGGTGGAGTCTGAAGGATGAGGCTTTAATTTATTTGGAGGAAGGTCATACTTCTCTCTGGTTTTATCATCTGTAAGTTCTCCGCCAGGATACCCAAAAGTTGGAAAAAGTCTGTTGTTTATAAACGTACCATTACTTACAACTGAGGAATTTTTTCTAATACTTGTGTTTGGTTTGTTTTTCACTGAAAATGATAATTTTAAACTATCACCAGGATACAAAGGTTTTTTTAATCTATATATGTCAAAATTATATAGAGTGTCTTCTAAAACAAGATCTGTTTCTTTATCAAATTCAAAGGTACTGATAGCGTCGTTGTGGTCTAAAAACAAACTA
>SGZG01000031.1 GCA_004214185.1 Flavobacteriales bacterium
ATTCAGCCTGGTTTTCTAAATCTCCATAATCTATGTCATTGAAAAGAGAATAAGGTAAGGACAATTTTGCGCTAATTGAAAACTGAGATCCTCCTAAAGGGAAAATAGGGTTAACATAAGTATTATCCCTGGTTAAATTAATTTGATAAAATATATTGTTAGATTTTCCGTCTCCAAAAGTAAAAAGGCCGGTGTAATAATTATTCAAATTATAGTATTGATATCCGATTGACTGACTTAAAATAAAATAATCATCAGGGACCCTAAGCTTTTTTGCAAGTCCTATTTGAGCACCTGAAATTTCAAAGAACTGATCTTTGTTTGCCCTACCAGTTAAATAATTGAATCTGTATTGTTTTGTTCTTGAAATAGATGTTGAAAATGATACCGGTTGTCTACCTCCTAGCCATGGTTCAGAAAATGAAAAACTAGAGGTATTGTAAAATCTATTAGCCTGTAATCTTAATGATAAAGATTGACCATCTCCCATAGGTAGGGGTTTATATTGAGATTTGTCTTTCAGTCCCTTTAAAGAAAAATTATTAAATGAAAGTCCTAATGTTCCAATAAATCCTCCACCTCCATAACCACCTTGAAGCTCAACTTGACTTGCACCTTTTTCAACTAAACCATATTCAATATCGACAGTGCCTGCGTTAGGATCAACATTTTTAAAATCAGGACTAATTTGTTCAGGGTCAAAGTAACCTATTTGTCCAAGTTCTCTAACAGTTCTAACAACTTGATCTTTACTATATAAATTTCCAGGTTTTGTTCTAAGTTCTCTGTATATAACATGATCTTTAGTCCGAGTATTACCCACTACACTTATTTTATTAAAATATGCGGGCTTACCCTCTACTATTCTAACTTCAAAATTTATCGTATCGTTTTCAACAGAAACTTCAACGGGATTTATATTAGAAAATAAGTATCCATTATTTTGGTATAAATTTGTTAAGTCTTCTCCATCAGGTTTAGAATTATCTGCTATTCTTTTTTTCAAAAGGACACCATTGTAAGTGTCTCCTTTAGATAAGCCTAAGACTCTTAAAAGCTGATTATCAGTATAAACTGTGTTTCCTAAAAAATTGATATCACCAAAATAATATTTATTACCTTCTTCAAGATCAATATTTATTGAAATCCTGTTTTTATTAGTAATAACAGAATCAATAATAATTCTTGCATCTCGATATCCTTTTTCTTTATAAAATTCTAAAATTGAATTAAGATCATCTTTGTAATCTTCATCAATAAATTTTGACTTTTTCCAAAACCTGCCAAAAAACTTTGTTTTGGTATTTTTCATCTTCTTTTTAAGCTTAGAAGATTTTGCAATATTATTACCTGTGAAATTTATATTGTTAATTTTAACTCTGTCACCCAAATCAATTTTGATAAGCATTTTACTAAGGTTGACATCACTAGTATCTGGGACAACATTTATCGCAACTTTAGCATTTAAAAATCCATCTTTCTTATACTTATTAACAATATAATTTTTTGTTGTTTTAATGAAGTTTTCAGTAATTTTTTGACCCTTTTTTATTTCTGTGTCGCTAATTATTGTTTCAATTTTTGATTTTTTTAATCCAGTAATTTTAAAATCAGATAGGGTAGGTAATTCAATTATATCAATTTGTATACTAGCATTATTATCTTTAATATCAGTAAGATAAAAATTAATATCACTAAATAAATCTAGTTTCCATAATTTGCTAATTATACTACTAATCTCTTCACCAGGAATTCTGATTTTTTGACCCTTTTTTAAACCAGTGTAAGTAATTACTGTTTGTTCATTAAAATTTTTTAATCCAGTAACTTTTATTTCATTTAGAATGTATTCATTTCCTTTAACAAAATCAGTTTGCTGAGACCATGTATTTATACAAATAAGAAATATAAATATTGGTAAATAAGATTTAATTTTTACAAACATCAATATAGTTTTCTATTTTAAGTGACTTTTCCAAACCTTCTATCTCTTTTACCATAGTTGTCAATTGCATCATAAAAATCCATCTCTTTAAAATCAGGCCAAAGTATTTTAGTAAAGTACAATTCAGCA
Organism: Flavobacteriales bacterium; assembly: GCA_004214185.1. Taxonomy (GTDB): domain Bacteria; phylum Bacteroidota; class Bacteroidia; order Flavobacteriales; family Flavobacteriaceae; genus MAG-121220-bin8. The sequence goes on from SGZG01000031.1 coordinate 2,075, forward strand.
TATGCTATTTGCCAAAGTAAAAAATTACTAATTCTATTTTCACCACCTGTTCTAATCAAAAGATCTACGTTTGGTAAATTTCGGGTGTAAAGATGCTCATTTATTATGTTTTCATCAATATTTTTTTCAGAAATTATGTTATTTTTAACTTTACTTGAGACATCTTTTACAACTTTTACAATTTCTTGCCTTGATCCATAACTAATTGCAAGATTTAAATTTAGTTTTTTGTTCGTTGATGTACTATTAATAATTTCTTTCAACTTGGATTTTGGTTTTTGTTTTAATGAATCTAAATCTCCAATTACTTCAACTTTAATTCCGTTTTCAATTAAGGATTCATTTTCCTTTTCAAGAGAGTAAACTAATAAGTCCATCAAAGCATTTACCTCAAAACTAGGTCTATTCCAGTTCTCAGTAGAAAATACAAAAAGAGTTAAATCTTTGATCCCCATTTTAAGAGATGCATTTATACACTCTCTGACAGATTCAGTTCCATTTTTGTGTCCAAATTCTCTTTTTTTTCCAATTTTTTTTGCCCACCTTCCATTACCGTCCATAATTATGGCTACGTGGCTTGGAATTTTATTTTTAGTTTTATTCTTCATATTTAATTGGGACAATAGCATCCTCTTTTACCAAATAAATAAGTTATTGAAAACCCGCTAAACACATACCAATCTCTGCTTAGGGATGAACCAAAATTATCAGAAGAGAGTTTTTGTTTATCTCCTGGATAACTACCATCAAGATTGTCTGAATAACTGTGGTTAGCAGTAATTTCAAATGCAAAAATAAAGTTTTTTGATGGTTTTATTTTATATCCTATTGTAATTGGAATTGAGATTGAAGAGGCATCACCATATTTAATAGCTTTTTTATCCCCAATTGGATATCTAATAGCATCATATCTAAAAAATGAAATACCTGAACTCAAATAGGGAGTCAATTGTAAAGAAGAAGAAAACACATCAAATTCTAGGAAATTAAAATCAAGACCAATCCCAAATTCAGCTATATTATTTTGAAAAAATTTTCCTCTTTGTTTTCTATATTCAACGCTGTTCGGCCAGTTGTCCGAGCTTCCAATTTTTGAATAGTTAAATTTAGCTCTTGCAGAAATACGCTCATTAAAATTTCTTTTATAAACAATACCAAAAACAAAATTAGCTGATGAATTGTATGAAAATGGGTGGACGTAAGTTGTTGGACCAACATCTCCAATGTAATTTGATCCTCCTGCAAATAAACCGATTTCGTTTTCTTGAGAAAAAATGAAATTAAAATAAAGTAAAAAAATAAGAGGAATTATTTTTCTAATCATCGCAATTGTATAAATATATATAAATTCAAATTTGATTTGAATTAGGCATTTCTTTTGTCTTCTCCCCACAATAATTTGTTTCTTAAGGTTTTGTAAAAACTAATATTCTGAAGTGATGCAAGTTTAATTTTAAAGCTAGCTTTTTTAATTTTAATAACAGTGTTATTTTCAAGAGAAATAATTTTTGAATCTAATGAAAGTAAATGAGATTCTTCTCTTCCTTTAACACTTAATTCTATTATGGTTTCATCCGAAATTATTAAAGGTCTAGCATTTAAGTTGTGAGGAGCAATTGGTGTTATTGAAAAGGTTTGGCTTGAGGGTGACATGATTGGACCACCACAACTAAGAGAATATCCTGTAGAACCAGTTGGAGTAGAAATTATTAGCCCATCTGCCCAATAAGTATTTAAATATTCGCCATCCAGAACTGTTTTAATTTCAATCATAGATGTTGTATTTTTTCTTCCAACACTTACTTCATTCAATGCATAATTAAAGTCAGAAAAATTTGTCTTATTATTAACACTTACCTCCAAAAGACTTCTTTCTTTTATGTCATACTCTCCAAATAATATTTTATTGAGTTCAGAGTGAAGCATTTCTTGTTTTAACGTGGCTAAAAAGCCTAGTCTCCCAGTATTTATACCCATAATTGGTATACCCAGATCTCTAACATATGTAATTGATCTTAAAAGAGTACCATCTCCTCCAATAGTTATCATTAAATCATAAGTTCTGTCAAGGTCTTTATGACTTATAAATATTTTATTCGAATAATTTTTATTAGAAATAATAGAACTGAATTCTTTTTCAACTACTAACTCAATGTCATGTTTTTTTGCAATACTTAGTAGCTCCAAGAAAATTTTTTTGGAAATATTATCACCAGACAGACCGTATATTGCAATTTTCATTGTTAAAAAATATTTCTTTGCAAATTAATTAAAATAACAGATTATAAATCTCTAATTTTGAAAATTATGACAAAATTAAGCGTAAATATAAATAAGATAGCAACTCTGAGAAATGCCAGAGGCGGTAACAAGCCTGATTTACTATTAATGGCCAAGGATATACAATCTTTTGGTGCTCAAGGTATAACAATACATCCAAGACCTGATCAAAGGCACATTACTTACAATGATGCTTTGAACTTGCCTGAGTTTGTTAATACTGAATTTAATATTGAAGGAAATCCAATTGGGAAATTTATTGATTTAATTTGTCAAATTAAACCCGATCAGGTAACATTAGTTCCTGATAGTATTGATGCAATAACGTCTAATGCTGGTTGGGATACAATAAAAAACAAATCTTTTCTTAAAGAGGTTGTATGCGAATTTAAAAACCATGGTATAAGAACTTCAATTTTTGTTGACACTGATCTCAACTTTATTGAAGCAGCTAAAGAGACTGGAGCTGACAGGATTGAACTTTATACAGAATCTTATGCAGTAAATTTTGAAAAAGGAAATAAAAAAGAAATAAACAAATATGTTGATGCTTCAAATTTTGCCAACAATATTGGTCTTGGAGTTAATGCTGGTCATGATTTAAACCTTGAAAATATTAATTTTTTTGTAAAAGAAATTCCCTTTTTAGATGAGGTTTCTATAGGTCATGCAATCATTTGTGAGTCTTTATACTTAGGACTAGAAAATGTAATAAACATGTATTTACAAAAGATAAATAATGCTATTAAACAGTAAAATATTTGGAACTGGAAATAAAACTTTAGTTGTTTTGCATGGTTTTCTTGGAATGCTTGATAATTGGAAAACTTTTGCTAAAAAAATGGTAGGGAATAATTATAAAATTCATCTATTAGATCAAAGAAATCACGGTAAAAGTTTTCACAATAATGAATTTAATTATAAAATCATGGCTGAAGATTTACATCATTATATTACCTATCATAATATTAAAAAATTCTCTTTGATTGGTCACTCAATGGGAGGAAAAACTGCTATGATGTTTTCAAGTTTATTTCCAGAGTCTATTGATAAAATGATAGTTGTTGATATCTTGCCTATTTATTATAAGAACAATTACTCAACAATTTTAAACTCATTAAAATCATTAGATTTAGAAAAACTAAAAACTAGGTCTGAAATTGATAAGGCATTAGAAAATGATTTCAAAGAACCTTCATTTAGATCATTTTTATTAAAAAACTTACATAGAATTGATAAAGATAAATTGGGGTTTAAAATAGATTTAGATATTATCCTAGATAATCTCAGTGAAGTTGAAAAATCTTTACCAAATAAACTTTTTTATGATGGGAAGGTGCTATTTGTAAAAGGCGAAAAATCTAATTACATAAATGATTCAAATATTAATTTACTTATCAACCAATTTCCAAAATATAAAATAGTAGAAATCCAAAACGCTGGTCATTGGGTACATGCTGAAAATTTGAATGATTTTATAAGAGAGACTTTACTTTTTTTAGAATCTTAAAAGTTGGTCACCTTTAAGAAAAGAGCTACTTTTGCGACCTAATTTTGTAAAATATGAAGGTTTCAAAAAAAGATATTGATAAGTTAAATTCAATTATATCTATTGATATTGAAAAAAATGACTTTGAATCAAATGTTGAAAATGTATTAAAAGACTATAGAAAAAGAGCAAATATCCCAGGTTTCAGAAAAGGTCATACACCCATAGGACTTATAAAAAAACAATATGGTTTGTCTGTTAAAGTTGATGAAATCAATAAGCTCATTCAAAAAGGTTTATCAGATTATTTAAGTAACGAAAAGCTAGCAATACTTGGAAATCCAGTCCCAGTTGAAAAAAATAATATCGATTGGAATGCTGATAAATTAACTTTTGATTTTGAAATTGGTTTGTCACCTAAATTAGAGGTTTCTCTAAAAAATAAAAAAGCTATTCCTTCTTTTGAAATTGATGTTGACAAAAAAATGATCGATGATCAAATCAAAAATATTCAAAATCAATATGGAAAATTGTTAGCTCAAAATCGAATTGAAGACGATTTTGAAATTAATGGAAACTTTAAAAATGAAGATTTTAAAATTGATAATAAATCCAATTTTAAGTTAAAAGACATAAAAGGTAAATCAAACAAAGAACTTCTTAAAAAATTAACAATCGGAGATTCAGTTGAATTAAAAACTAAAGGTTTGTTTACAAAAGATTCAGATTTAACCTTTCATATAAAAATAGATGATCAGAAAAAAGATGAAATCAAAGTTGTTAATTTTTCTTTAACTGAAATTAATAAACGAGTTCCAGCAGATTTAGACCAAGAGTTATTTGATAAACTTTTTGGGAAAAACTCAATCAAATCAGTTACGGAATTAAAGGATAAACTTAAAAAAGACGCGGAATCTAATTTTGCTAATCAAACGGATCAAAAGCTATTAAATGACATCACTGAACATTTAATTGATAATACAAAATTTGAACTTCCAGATAAATTTCTAAAGAAATGGATGCAAACAGCAGGGGAAAAAAAACTAACTGAGCAACAAGCTAATGAAGAATATGAAAAATCTGAAAAAGGACTAAGATATCAGTTAATTGAGGCAAAAATTATTGAGCAAAACGATATAAAGATCGACCACATTAAAATTAAAGATTTTGCCAAAGAATTAATTAAATCTCAAATGAAACAATATGGTCAAAACAGCCCAGAAGAAAAAGAGTTAGAATCTATTGCACAAAGGATTTTATCTAATAAAGATGAAGTAAAAAGGATTTCTGATCAATTATTAAGTAAAGAACTTTTGGAATTATTTAAAAATAATTTAAAGTTTAAAAAGAATAAGGTTTCGTACGAAAAATTTATTGAAATGGCTTATGCTAAAAAATAATTAACTTTAACGTAATTATAAGATTTTATTATGGACTACTCTAAAGAATTCAAAGAATACTCAATTAAACATCATGGCATTAATTCGTTATACTATGATAAACTTGTAAGTTCTATGACACCATATATTATAGAAGAAAGACAATTGAATGTCGCTCAGATGGATGTTTTTTCAAGATTAATGATGGATAGAATTATTTTTTTGGGTACAGGAATTAATGATTCGATAGCTAATATAATTCAAGCACAATTACTTTTTTTAGAGAGTACTGACAAAGATAAAGACATTCAAATCTATATTAATTCGCCAGGAGGATCTGTTTATGCTGGTTTAGGAATTTATGATACTATGCAATTTATTAATCCAGAGGTTGCTACTATTTGTACTGGGATTGCAGCATCAATGGCTGCAGTTTTATTATGTGCTGGACAAAAAGGTAAAAGATCAGGATTAACTCATTCAAGAGTTATGATACATCAACCACTTGGTGGAGCACAAGGACAAGCTTCCGATATCGAAATTACAGCCAGAGAAATTGGAAAACTAAAGAAGGAATTATACGAAATAATTGCTAATCACTCTGGCCAAAAATACGATAAGGTATACAAGGATAGTGACAGAGATTATTGGATGAAAGCTCAGGAGGCAAAAAAATATGGAATGATAGACGAAGTTTTATCTAAAAAATAATTTAATGTCTGAAAAAAACTTAATTTGTTCTTTTTGCGGTTTAACTAAATCTCAGACTAACTTATTAGTTGCTGGACAGGATGCCCACATTTGTGATAGCTGTATTGAGCAAGCTTATGGAATAATTATTGAGGAATCTAAAAGAACAGTTGACAGACAAGATCCGATTGAACAAGAAATTGCAAAACCAAAAGAAATCAAACTTTTTTTAGATCAATATGTTATAGGACAAGATCATACTAAAAAAGTTCTCTCTGTTGCAGTTTACAATCATTATAAAAGGATAAACCAAAACTTCTCCAAAGATGATATTGAAATTGATAAAAGTAACATATTAATTGTTGGAGAAACGGGTACAGGAAAAACATTGATAGCAAAAACAATTGCGAAAATGTTGGATGTTCCTTTAGCAATTGTAGACGCCACTGTATTAACTGAAGCCGGTTACGTTGGAGAAGATGTTGAAACTATTTTAACAAGATTGTTACAAGCTTCAGATTATGATCAGAAAAAAGCCGAGAAAGGTATAGTGTTTATTGATGAGATTGATAAAATTGCCAGAAAAAGTGATAATCCATCTATAACTAGAGATGTTTCTGGTGAAGGTGTTCAACAAGCACTACTAAAACTTCTGGAGGGAACGATTGTTAATGTTCCACCTAAAGGAGGAAGAAAACATCCAGATCAAAAATTTATTGAGTTAAACACACAAAATATACTTTTTATTGCGGGTGGCGCTTTTGACGGAATTGAGAAGATTATTTCTAAAAGGCTAAATATGCAAGTAGTTGGTTATAAAAATCCTTCTTCTAAGAAAATAAACCATAAAAATCTTTTATCATTTATTTCTCCAAAAGATCTTAAAGATTTTGGATTAATTCCTGAAATTCTAGGTAGACTTCCTGTATTGTCCTACATGAACTCTTTAGATAGAAAAACTCTTAGATCAATTCTTACTGACCCAAAAAATTCGCTAGTAAAGCAATATGAAAAACTATTTAAAATAGATGGGATTAAACTGTCATTTTGTGATGAAGGTTTAGATTATATAGTCGAAAAAGCCTTAGAATTTAAGTTAGGTGCCCGGGGGTTAAGGTCAATATGTGAATTAATTTTAAATGATGCAATGTTTGAATTACCAAGTTCAAAAAGAAAAAAACTTCACGTTGATAAACTATACATTTCAAAAAAACTATCACTGTCAAGCTCAAGTATTCTTAAGGCAGCTTCTTAATTAATTTTTAATAATTCTTCAATAATTTTTCGATCATTAGATAATCGAGGAACTTTATTTTGTCCACCCAATTTATTATTTAATTTAAACCAGTTAAAGAATAAATTATTTTTAGCTTCAACTATTTCTAACTGACTCATAGTTATATTTTTGAATCTTTTTGCTTTATAATCTGTATTTATTTTTTGAATATTTAAATCCAAATCTTTTTCGAACTGAGAAATATTTTTAGGTTTTTTTTGAAATTCAATTAGCCATTGATGAAACCCTGATTTATCTTTATTTATAAAACTAGGAGCGACTGTATATTCAAAAATAGTTGAGTTGTGTTTTGATAATGTCTTATTTAAAGCAAGATCTGTATTCTCAATTATTAATTCTTCGCCAAAAGCATTAATAAAGTTTTTTGTTCGACCAGTAATTTGAATTCTGAACGGTTTTAGGGACGTAAATTTTATTGTGTCACCTATTTTGTATCTCCAAAGCCCAGCATTGGTGGAAATTATAATAGCATAATTAGTATTTAATTTGACCTTACTTAGATTAACAATTTGATTATTATCCTTTAAACTTCCGGAATTGAACTCTTGAAATTCAAAATAAATTCCATAATCTAACATTAATAACATATCATTTTTGTCATTTCTATCTTGAATGGCAAAAAACCCCTCAGATGCATTGTATATTTCATAAAATCGAACGTTATTACCTAATGCTTTTATAAATTGATTTTTATACGGTTTAAAATCAACACCCCCATGAAAATAAACCTCTAAATTTTCCCATATTTCTTTTATTGATTTTATGTTTTTCTCTACAAGAATTTTGTTAATCATTATGAGCATCCATGATGGAACACCAGCAAGACTAGTTACATCTTCATTAATTGTATTTTTAATTATAGCATTTAGCTTTTCGTCCCATTTATCCATGAGTGAAATTTCATTATTTGGAGCACTCATCAATTCTGCCCATATCGGAAGATTATCAATTAAAATTGCAGAAAGATCACCAAAATATTTATTTCCATTGTTTTGTATCTTTTTGCTGCCACCAAGCCTCAATGATTTTCCAGAAAATAAGTTTGAATCTTCGTTATTGTTCATATAGATACATAAAACATCTTTTCCAGCTTTGTAATGACATTCCTCAAGGGATTCTTTACTAACCGGAATAAATTTGCTTTTGGAATTTGTAGTTCCACTCGATTGTGCATACCATTTTATTTCAGTGTTCCAAAATATATTTTCCTCTCCTTTTATAGATCTATTTATATATTTAAAAAAGTCTTCATAAGTTGATACAGGAACTTTACTGGAAAATATTTCGTAATCATCAATAGTTTCAAAACCATATTTTTTACCAATCTCAGTATTTTTTGCACATTTTATTAAGTTCATCAATACTTCATTTTGAACTTCGATGGGGTGTTTTTTAAACAATTTAATTTGATGGATTCTTTTTTTAAGAAACCAAGCTGTAATACTATTGATAATTGAGAATGGCATTTTAACTATCTTTAATTTAAAATTAATTATAATTATTTGATAAATGTTTAATGGAGTTCTAAATAAAATGAAAACTGAACTTAATCATGATTTAAATTATTATTTAGATTTTGAAAATGATTTTATCAATCTAAATCAAATTTTAGGATCAAAAATTAAATTAAGTTTTAAAGGATATCAATGTTTAAATTGTAAGTCAGATATTGAGTTATTTAGACAAGGGCATTGTAAGAAATGTTTTTTTGAATTACCCAGTACAGCAGATTGGGTAATGAAACCTGAGTTGAGTAAAGCCCATTTGAACATTGAGGAAAGGGATTTACAATACGAAAAAAGCGTACAATTAAAGCCTCATATTTTATATCTAGCTTATTCAAGTAATATTAAAGTAGGTGTAACTAGAAAATCTCAAGTCCCTTACAGATGGATTGACCAAGGAGCTATTGAAGCTATTGAAATTGCAGAGTTTCCAAATAGGTATTTAGCTGGGATTTGTGAAGTAGAATTAAAAAAATTTTATGCAGATAAAACTAATTGGAGGGAGATGTTAAAAACAAATTCTTGTTCCATTAATATCAGAAACGAAAGTAAAAATGCTTTAAAAAGACTTCCTAATCAGATTTTAAGTTCTATTACAGAAAAAGATTACACAGCTTTAAAAATAGACTATCCTGTTAAAAAGTATCCTATTAAACCAAAAAGTTTAAATCTAATAAAAGAAAAATTTTTTGATGGTGAATTGGTTGGAGTTAAGGGACAGTATTTGATTTTTGATGATGATACAGTTTTTAATATCAGATCAAATGAAGGTGTTGTAATTAGTATGGAAATACTCAAATCTTAATTTCCTCTCCAATTTTTAAATCAAACTTTCTTCTGAATAAATAAACAAAGAAATATAAAAGAGGTGTATCTAAAAATGCAACTAAAATTTTAAATAGAACTCCTGAAATAACTAAACCTAAAAAAATATCCCAGCTCAATACCTCAAACAAGCAAAGTAACGTTATAACTGTAACTGTATCAATTATTTGTGAACTAAATGTGGAAAAATTATTTCTCAACCAAAGCATTTTTCCATTGGTTAGTTTTTTCCAAAAATGATAAATTTTGATGTCAATAAATTGTGCAAATAAATAAGCCAACATTGAGGCTAACACTGCTAGTCCTGAAAGTGAAAAAACATTTGAAAAAGTTTGATCATCTATTGGAGATGAGGGTATTGCAGGTACTAGATCAGAAATTAAAATTATACTTATTGAAAAAAATGAAGCGAAAATACCAGCAACAACAACCTGGTTAGCTTTTTTTTGACCATAAATTTCAGAAATTAAATCCGTTACTAAAAATGTGATTGGATATGGTAGGATTCCGACAGATAATTCAAATAATTTAATTCCACCGATAGTCATTTCAAACGGATACCAGTAGAAAAATTTTTGAAATATTAAGTTAGATACAACTAGAGAAGTAATAAATAGTGCTGCCAAATAAAGATAAATTTTTCTGGCCAGTTCCTGTTTTTCATTATTCATATTACTTTCTAAAATAATATATATTACTTTAATAAATATACCATATTATAGTTTCTTTTATTTATTTTGCTTTGATGAATTTAAATAAGGTATATCTTTCATTAGGTTCTAATATTGGAGATAAAATCAATAATCTTCAAAACTCAATCAATGTAATTGATTCTAGATTAGGAAATGTTTTATCAATTTCTAGTGTATATCAAACAGTTGCTGAAGGGTTTGATGGTGAAGATTTTTTTAATTGTTGTATCTCATTAAATACGCAATATGAGCCTAAAATTCTTTTAAAAAAAATTATAGAAATTGAAGTCAATTGTGGTAGAAAAAGATCTAATTCTAAATTTTATGAATCGAGAAAAATTGATATTGATATCTTGTATTACGAAAATAAAATTATTGATGAAGATAGTTTAACAATTCCACACCCTAGAATGCATACAAGAAAATTTGTTTTAGTTCCATTAAAAGAAATTGCAAACAGTAAAGTCCACCCAATTCTTAATGAGACTACTGATAATTTAGTTGAAAAATTGAATTTTAATGATATAATCAAAATTGATCAAAATTTAACCTTACCTATTTTAATCAAATTAGGATCTTTTAAAAACATAGTAATTGAAGGAAATATTGGTGTTGGAAAAACATCATTATCTAAAAAGCTTTCAAAAGATTTAAATAAAGATTTAATCATTGAACAGTATTTGGAAAATCCATTTCTTGAAAAATATTATGAGAATCCAAATAGATATGCTTTAAACGTTGAACTTACTTTTTTGGCTGATAGGTGTCGTCAATTGATGGACTTTAATAATCAAATTAGTTTTTTTAGCTCAGGTATTGTTGCTGACTATGATATTTTTAAATCTCTTGTTTTTGCAAGTGTTTCATTAAAAGAGGTTGACTATAATTTGTTCAGAAAAATTTTTTATCAAATGACTAAAGATTTATTTAAATCAAACCTAGTTATCTACTTAGTACAATCCTCAGATCAGTTGTTAAAAAATATTAAAAAAAGAGGAAGAAATTTTGAAAAACAAATTACTAAAGAATATTTAGATAAAATACATAGTGCCTATCAAGCTCACTTAAAAAATAATTTTGAAACCAAAACAATATTTATTGATGTTTCAGATCTTGATTTTGTTGAATCTAAAGATGATTATTTGGAACTACTCTTCAGATTGAAAAATAAGTTAGTTTAGTTTTTTATAAAATTCCCATATTAAAATACCTGAACAGACAGAAATATTCAGGGAGTGTTTAGTACCAAATTGCGGAATCTCAATAACCTCATTTGAAAGATTAATAGCTTCTTCTGAAACACCTTTTACTTCATTACCAAAAATTAAAGCGTGTTTTAGGTCTTTGTCAATATTAAAATTGGTTAATTTTTTTGATTTATCAGCTTGTTCTACACTCCAAATATGTACGTTGTCTTTTTTTAGTTCCATTAATAATTCTGAAATATTTTTAAAGTACTCCCATTCGACACTTTCTGTTGAACCTAGAGCAGTTTTATGGATGTCTTTGTGAGGTGGAGAGGCTGTTATACCACACAAATAAATTTTTTCAATTAAAAAAGCATCACAAGTCCTAAAAACAGATCCGATATTATTTAAACTTCTTACATTATCAAGAATAATTATTAGTCTAGTTTTCTCAGCATATTTAAACTCTTGAATGTTCTTTCTTTTAAGTTCAATATTTTTTAATTTTCTCATAAATTAATTCAACCATTAACTTCTATTTTGCAAAGTAATAGATTAAAATATTAATTAATGCTATTTTAGCTTCAATACACAAAAAATTGGATAAAAAAGTAACCCCTTTAATGCAACAATACAATAAAATTAAGGAAAAACATCCTGATGCATTATTGTTATTTCGAGTGGGGGATTTTTATGAAACTTTTCATGAAGATGCAATTAAAGCGTCTAATATTTTAGGAATTATTTTGACAAAAAGAGGAGCTGGAAGTAATAGTGAAACAAAATTAGCTGGATTTCCTCATCATTCCTTAAACACTTATTTACACAAACTTGTTAAAGCTGGTGAAAGAGTGGCAATTTGTGAGCAACTTGAGGATCCAAAACAGACCAAAAAGATAGTTAAAAGGGGGGTTACTGAACTTATTACACCAGGTGTTGCTTTAAATGATGGAATTTTAGATCAAAAATCTAATAATTTTTTAGCATCTGTATTCAATGTAAAGAAAAAATATGGAGTTTCATTTTTTGACATTTCAACTGGTGAATTATTAATTTCTGAGGGAAGTTTGGATTATGTTAAAAACTTAATTTCAAATTACGATGCTAAAGAAATTTTAGTCTGTAAGAAAAACAAATCAGATTTTATAAAAAATTTTGGTTACCAGAAATCTGTTTTTTATTTAGATGATTGGGTATTTGGAAAGGATTTTTCACTTGAAAAAATAAAAAGTCATTTTAATGTAAACAGTTTAAAAGGATTTGGCATAAATGAAGATAACATTGGAGTTTTGACATGCGGTTCAATACTTTATTATTTAGATGAGACTCAACACAAACAACTTTCTCATATTACTAAAATTCAACAAATTATTGATGATTCTTATGTGTGGATGGATCAGTTTACAGTTTCTAATTTAGAACTTCTACAAAGTAATTCAAAAGAAGGTAAATCTCTTATAGATGTAATTGATTACACATCTACTTCAATGGGAGCCCGCAAGTTAAAGAGATGGTTGATTCATCCATTAATTGATTTAGATGAATTAAATTTTAGACACAATACAATTGAAGAGATTCTAAAAACTCAAAATTTATTATTAAATCTTGAAACCGAGTTAAAATCATTTTCTGATTTAGAAAGAATAATGGCTAAGGTCGTGACTTATAAAATATCACCAAGAGAACTTGTTCAGCTCAAATTATCATTACTGAAAATTAATCCAATTAAAGATTTAATAGCAAAATTGAATTCCTGTAAAAATTTAACAAAAATTGAAACCTCTATTTCTGATTGTAAACACATAATTGAAATTTTAGAAAAAACACTTAATGATGATGCTCCTGTCATTATAAAAAAAGGAAATGTAATTAAAGAAAATTTTAATGCTGAACTAGACCAATTAAGAAGTCTATCAAAC
>SGZG01000032.1 GCA_004214185.1 Flavobacteriales bacterium
AATCAACAGAACTTGAATATGTAAAGGCAATATTTGCACCATGCTTTGCTAACACCAAAGCAATTCCCCTTCCAATACCTCGACTTCCGCCTGTTATTATTATGTTCTTTTTATCTAGTAATTTCATAAAATTTTTTTTATTTAAGATAAAACTTCAAAAACTTTTTTACCTATTTCTGCTGGAGAGTCTACAACATGAATTCCACATTCGTTCATTATTTTCTTTTTTGCTTCTGCTGTGTCTTCTGCTCCTCCCACAATTGCTCCAGCATGACCCATTGTTCTTCCTTTTGGAGCGGTTTCACCGGCAATAAAACCTATAATAGGCTTTTTATTACCATTTTTAGCAACCCATTTTGCAGCATCAGTTTCAAGTTGGCCACCTATTTCACCTATCATAACAATACAATTTGTTTCATCATCGTTCATAAATAATTCGATTGCATCTTTTGTGGTTGTCCCAATAATAGGATCTCCTCCAATTCCTACAGCAGTTGATATACCTAATCCTTGTTTAACAATTTGATCAGCAGCTTCATAGGTTAAGGTACCAGATTTCGAAACTAAACCAACATTTCCTTTTTTAAAAACAAAACCAGGCATTATACCAACCTTTGCTTCATTTGGAGTAATAATTCCAGGGCAATTAGGACCAATCAATATACATTTTTTATTTTTCAGAAAGTGATTAACTCTAGTCATATCAGAAACTGGAATTCCCTCAGTTATAGCTATTATTGTTTTTATTCCAGAATCAGCGGCTTCCATTATAGCATCAGCTGCAAAGCCAGCAGGAACAAATATAATCGAAGTATTTGCGTTAACTTCTTTAACAGCCTCATTAACTGTGTTAAATACAGGTTTACCTAAGTGAGTTTGGCCTCCTTTTCCTGGTGTTACTCCTCCAACAACATTAGTTCCGTAAGAAATCATTTGTTCAGCATGAAATGTACCTTCACCTCCAGTAAAACCCTGAACAATAATTCTGGAATCTTTATTTACTATTATACTCATATGAAAATTAATTTTTAACTCTTTCTAAATATGATCTTTTTTCAGGATCAATTTTAATTTTATCTCCTTCATTTATAAAAAGTGGGACATTTATTTTTGCATCTGTTTCGACTATTGCCGGCTTGGTAGCATTTGTTGCGGTATTGCCTTTAACGCCGGGCTCTGTTGATGTAATCTCTAAAATTACACTTTGAGGCATTTCAACTGACAGGGTTGAACCGTCTTCTGTATTAGTTAAAACAGTAACAATTTCACCTTCTTTTAAAAAATCGGGTGAATCTAATAAAATCTCTTGAACGGTTATCTGATTGTAATCATCTACGTTCATAAAATGATAAGTCTCAGACTCTTTGTATAAATATTGAAATTTATTTGTTTCGACACGTACTTCATCTATCCTGTGACCTGCTGAGAAGGTATTATCTATTACTTTTCCATTTGTAACACTTTTTAATTTTGTTCTTACAAATGCTGGACCTTTTCCAGGTTTTACATGTAAAAATTCTACAATTTTATAGATATCATTGTTATATCTAATACAAAGTCCTTTTCTAATGTCTGATGATGTGGCCATAATTTAATTTTGAAAATACCCTTTCATAATTCCTCTTTGTGAGTTTTTAATAAATTGAATTATTTCGTCTCTTTCTTTGGTAGCTTCCATTTCAGCTTCCATAATACTAACTGCTTGGGTATTGTTATATTTTTTTTGATAAAGAGTTCTGTAAATTGATTGAATTTGCATAATTACACTACTATCAAATCCTCTTCTTCTAAGCCCGACAGAATTAATTCCAACATATGAAATTGGCTCTCTTGCAGCTTTAACATAAGGTGGAATATCTTTTCTAACTAACGATCCACCTGCAACAAACGCATGGTTTCCAATGGAGCAAAACTGATGAACAGCAACCATTCCAGCCAAAATAACATGATCACCTACAGTAACGTGACCAGCTAAAGTTGAATTGTTAGAAAAAATACAATTATCTCCAACAAAACAATCGTGAGCAACGTGTGAATATGCCATAATCAAACAATTTTTTCCAATTTTTGTTTTATTACGATCACTAGTTCCTCTGTTAATTGTAACACATTCTCTAATTGTAGTATTGTCTCCAATTACTGCTGTTGTGTCTTCGCCTTTAAATTTTAAATCTTGAGGAACTGCTGAAATAACTGATCCAGGAAAAATTGAAACATTTTTACCAATTCTTGCCCCGCTCATAATTGTTACATTGGATCCTATCCAACTTCCTTCTCCAATGACAACATCTTTATCAATTGATGTAAATGGTTCTATAACTACGTTTTTGGCGATTTTTGCTCCAGGATGTATGTAAGATAGTGGTTGATACATTATGCTTCAGTTTTTTTAATCATTTTAGCCAATAACTCAGCTTCACTTGTTAATTTACCATCAACAAATGCTTGTCCCTTCATATGAATAATCCCTCTTCTTAATGGTGATAGTAGTTCTAACTTAAAAATTAAAGTATCTCCAGGTACAACTGGATGTTTGAATTTTGCATTATCAATTTTTGCAAAGAATGTTAAATAATTTTCAGGATCAGGGAAATTATTTAAACATAAAACTCCACCAGCTTGAGCCATAGCTTCAATTTGTAATACGCCAGGCATTATAGGTTTTCCAGGAAAATGTCCTTTAAAATAATCTTCATTCATAGTAACATTTTTCTGTGCTATAATATGATTTTCTGACATTTCAACAATATTATCAACTAATAAAAATGGTGGTCTATGAGGCAATATTTTCATTATCTGGTTTACGTCCATTAATGGAGGAATTGTAGAATCAATTTTAGGAGCCATATTTCTTTTTTCACTTTTTATAATAGATGATAATTTTTTTCCAAACATAGTATTTATAGCATGTCCAGGTTTATTTGCTATAACTTTTCCTTTGATTCTTGTTCCAATTAGGGCAAGATCTCCAATAACATCCAATAGTTTATGTCTAGCAGCCTCATTTGGGTAATGAAGTGTTAAATTGTCTAATATACCATTTGGTTTAACAGAAATATTATCTTTATTAAAAGCTTTTTTTAACTTATTCATGGTCTCATCAGATAATTCCTTGTCAACATATACAATAGCATTGTTCAAGTCACCTCCTTTTATAAGACCATTGTCAACAAGCATTTCTATTTCATGTAAAAAACTAAATGTTCTTGCGTTTGAAAAATTATCTTTGAATTCGTTCAAATTCTTCATCGTAGCGTTCTGAGTTCCCAAAATTTTAGTACCAAAATCTACCATAGTCGTAACTTCATAATCATCAGATGGAATTACAGTTATTTCACTACCCTTTTCATCATTGTATGAAATTATTTCTTTAACAATGTATTCAAATCTTTCCTTATTTTGTTCTTTAATACCGGCCTTTATAATAGCTTCAATAAAAAATTTAGATGATCCATCCATAATAGGGGGTTCTGGAGCATTAATTTCAATTAAAACATTATCAACTTGCAATCCGACTAAAGCAGCTAAAACATGTTCGGATGTTTGAATATTTACTCCATTTTTTTCAAGAGTTGTACCTCTTTCAGTACTAACAACATAATTCACATCAGCCTCAATGATTGGACTTCCTGGAAGATCTGTTCTGCAAAAAGCATATCCAAAATCTTCATCTGCAGGTTTAAAAGTTAAAGTAACTTCGTTTCCAGTATGAATACCAACACCTTTTAGAGAAACAGGTTTTGAGATCGTTTGCTGTTTAGCCATTATTATTTTTTATAAAATTATCTAAATTTTTTACAATTTTAGGGAGATTCTTAAAATGTACATACGATTTGTTATAATCCCTGTATTTTATTGCAGGATAACCCATAATTGATGTGTCTGACTCAAAATTTCTTAAAACTCCTGATTTTGCCTGAATCATGACTCTATCGCCTATTTTTAAATGTCCAGAAATTCCAACTTGACCTCCAATCATACAATTTGAACCAATGGATGTTGAACCAGCAATTCCAACTTGAGCAGCTATTACAGTATTAGGTCCAATGATAACATTGTGAGCAATTTGAACAAGATTGTCAATTTTCACGCCAGAACAAATTTTAGTTGATCCAAGCGTTGCTTTGTCAATGGAGGTATTTGATCCAATTTCAACATTATCTTCAATTAATACATTACCATTATGTATCACCTTTTTTTGTTTTCCATCTTGATCAATATTAAAACCAAAACCATCAGATCCAATCACAGTTCCAGAGTGGATAATACAGTTTTTTCCTATTACCGAGTTTTTGTAAATTTTCACCCCTGAGTGGATAATGGTATTTTCGCCAATCAATACATTTTCACCAACAAATACTTGTGGATATATTTTTACATTATCTCCAAGTTTAGAATTTTTCTCACATACTGAAAATGAGCCTATAAAAACCTTCTTACCGATCGATACACTACTATCAATTGAACAAAAATCATTTACTCCGATTCTGTCAGAACTATCATCAGCAAATAAATTTAAAAGTTTTGAAAAAGATTCATTAGGATCTTTAACTCTTATTAAAGTGTTATATACTGGTTTCTCTAAGACATAGTCATCTTTAACAATAATAATTGAAGATTTAGTAGTATACAAAAAACGATTATATTTTGGGTTACCTAAAAAAGAAATGGAACCTTTTTTTCCGTCCTCAATCTTTGATAAAGAGTCAATTGAAATCTGACCGTCACCATCAACCTTTCCATTCAATATATCAGCTATCTGATTTGCTTTAAAATTCATCGATGCAAAAGTATGAAAATTAATTAATTTCAGTTTATTTGTCTTGAACTATCATTAAGTATTATACTTTTGTGTTATTATGTAAAATATTGATAAGTGATTTATAAATTAAACGAAATTAACAAGGCTTGTATTTACCTTCAAAACAAAATAAAAAATGACATCATTTTAATCTGTGGTGATGTTGGAGTAGGCAAAACAACCCTGGTTAAGGAATATTGTAAATTAATTGGAGTTAAAGAAAATGTTAATAGTCCTACATATACTTTAATTAATCAGTATAAATGTAATGGCAAAATAGTAGTTCACATTGACTTATACAGAGTTAATAACCTAATGGAAATAAATGAATTAGGTTTATTTGATTACTTAGAAAATAATCTGGTTATTATTGAATGGCCAGAAATAATTTTAAACCAAATTGATTTTAACTATACCTTAGTTAAAATTAAACATATAGACAAGAGTCACAGAAAATTATCAATTTCAAATAAATAAAATGAGTTTTTTAAAACGATTATACTTTTTTCTTTTTGGATTATCAATCGGCATAATTATTTTAATTTTTATTACAAATAAAAAAGATACAAGATTTAATTATTTGCCAAATAAAAGAGTATTAAATGATATTCATAAAAAAACATGGGTTTTTAAAGATTCAACAGATTTAATTACAAAAGTTTCATTTTTAGAAAAATTCAATGTAAATTTTTCAAAAAGCAACGTAAAACTTGATTCATGCAAGGTTTACTTTGTTGAAAGTGATAATAAGAATTTTGAAATTAAAAATTGCTTAAACGAAGCTTATTTTAAAAAAATAAATTAATTATTTAAGAACGGATCTTCGTTTTTTTTCATCTAGAATTAATTGTAACTCTCTACCAGTTTGACCCTGAACTGATGAGTTTTCTTCAGCTCTTCTTATTAAATAGGGCATCAAATTTTTTACAGATCCAAAAGGAATAATTTTAAATGTATTATAATTGTTTTTTCCTAAATTAAAAGAAATGTTATCACTCATACCATATAGTTGACCAAACCAAATTCTAGAGTCATTTTCTTTTAATCCTTTATCTTTTATCATCTTCATTACTTTAAGTGTTGAATTTTCATTGTGTGATGCACAAACAAAAGAAACTCTTTTAATGTTTTTAAAAACAAAATCAATAGCCAAATTAAAATTTTTATCTGTTTCAGCTTTATTCTCGCAAATCAAGGATTCAATGCCATTTTCATTGGCAATTTTACGTTCTTTTTCCATGTAGGCTCCTCTTACTAACTTTAATCCAAAAATAATATTATCGTTATTTTTCAAAAGATTTTTTAAATATGACATACGATCTTTTCTGTACATTTGAACTGTGTTATATACAACAGGATTCAGAGAATTAAATTTACTCATCATTAGAACTGCTAAATCATCAATTGCTTTTTGAACTTCTACCTCCTCAGCATCAATTAAAATTTTAATATTTTCTTGAGATGCCTTTTTACAAATCTTTTCAAACCTTTGAATAACTCTTGACCATTTTAATTTTTCTTCATTGTTTAAAATTACATTTGAAGAAACTTTAGAAAATAAAGAGTATGATCCCAGACAAGTGGGTTTAAAAACTACAAAAGGAATTTGCTTTTTTCCTTTAACAAAATCAATGATTGATATTTTTTTTTCCAAACATAAATCAAACTCTTCTTCAGTTTCAAAACCCTCAGTAGAAAAATCTAATACTGAAAAAACCTTTTTATGATATAATTTTTTAATCAATGGAATACATTCTTTTTCATTTAATCCTCCACAAAAGTGATCAAATACAGTTATTTTGATTAAAGATGTAAAAGGAAGATTATATTTTAATGCAAATTTGGTTAATGAGGTTGTTATTTTAACAAAAGATTTATTTCCAATTATTCTAAATAGGAATAATGCTCTGTTAAGTTCAAAATTACTTTTTAAAGAAAATGCTTCTTTTGTATTAGAAAAAATACTACTCAATTAAATTATATTTTAATCTAATTTACACAGTTTTTTTAAAAAAAAAATATGTTATTTTGTAATGTATGAATATTGATATCTCCGCCAAAGAATACTCTGTCATTTTTAGTAAAAAAGGCTTTAACTATTTGAATAATATTGTTAAAAACTCAAACTACTCAAAAGTTTTCTTACATGTGGATAATAACACAAAAAAATATTGTTTAGATCACTTTTTAAAACAAACTAATCTTAAAAATCTCGAACTAATTGAATCAAAAGATGGAGAAGAAAATAAGAATATCAACTCATGCCTAAGTCTTTGGGATTTGATTTCGAGTCTTGGAGGAGATAGGAAAAGTTTAGTAATTAATTTAGGAGGAGGTGTTGTTACAGATATGGGTGGTTTTATTGCTAGTACATTTAAAAGGGGTATCGATTATATTAATGTTCCTACCACCCTATTATCAATGGTGGATGCATCTGTTGGAGGCAAAACTGGAATTGATTTTGGAATTCTTAAAAATCAAATTGGAACTTTTTATGATCCAAAATTAGTTATTGTAGACCCATTTTTTTTAAATACTCTTCCGAAAGAAGAATTATTAAGTGGATATGCTGAGGTTTTCAAACATTCTATGATAAATGATAACAATCAATTTAATGAGTTAATCATTAAAAAAGAAATATCATTTGACCATCAAACAATTTACAAATCAATTTTGGTAAAAAATGAAATCGTTTTAAAGGATAAAAAGGAAATTAAAGAAAGAAAGTCATTAAATTATGGCCATACTATTGGACATGCAATAGAATCTTTGTTTTTAAATACTAATAAAAAACTTTTGCATGGAGAAGCAATTTCTATTGGTATTATTTCAGAAACATATATTTCTTCAAAACTTTTTAATTTCCCTGAAAATAA
The DNA here is from genome assembly GCA_004214185.1 of Flavobacteriales bacterium. Classification (GTDB taxonomy): domain Bacteria; phylum Bacteroidota; class Bacteroidia; order Flavobacteriales; family Flavobacteriaceae; genus MAG-121220-bin8. The sequence continues at coordinate 7,678 of SGZG01000032.1, forward strand.
ATTAAAGTCTATAAAATCTCATTTAAATTCGCTGTATAAAAAAGTTGAAATAAATGAACTAGAAATTTACGATATAATTGACCTTCTTAAACATGACAAAAAAAATAGTCATGGCAAAGTGAATTTTATTCTTCTTGAAGATATAGGAAAGCCAGTTTATGACAAACAAGTTCCAAAAGATTTAATTATAGAATCTTTAAAATACTACTTAAGCTGAGTTTCTGCTGGCATTAATGTTGCCAAATAGAGATCTAGTTACCATTTTTTCATAAATCTTGAGATTTTCTTTATCTAATTTCTCATTCTCAATGTCTTTTATTTTTCTAAGAGCATATTGTTGTATGGTAATCAATGGAAGAACAATTTTTTCTCTTTTCTCAATTGAGGCCTTGTTTGCTGGTTCATTTTGCATTAAACTTTCATAGCCTGATAATCTTAGAATCATTTTTTTTGAAAGTTTATATTCGTCATGAATTATTGTCCAAAATTCTCCATAACTCTCGTCATGTTTCATATAAGCAGTAAGTTTAAAAAAAGATTTAGTCAAACTCATCATACTGTTAGAAATCAGAGTTCTAAAAAAAGATGAATTTTTATACAATTTTTTTACTTTTGAAAATTCTTTTCTGTCGCTGTAATATTTCAAGGCTGTGCCTACTCCGTAAAAACCAGGAACATTTTGCTTTAGCTGACTCCAGCTTCCTACAAAAGGAATAGCTCTAAGGGATGAGAAATCAAATTTTGAGTCAACATTTCCTCTTTTAGATGGTCTACTTCCTATATTTGTTTTAGCGTAATATTTAATAGTGCTTACATGTTCTAAATAAGGAACAAATTTTGGATGACTTTTAAAATCACTGTAAGCTTTGTAACTAATATTTGCCAGTGTGTCTAATATTTTTTTATCTTCTTTACTCGTACTAATATTGGAATCATTCAAAACTCTATTTTGAATTCCAGAACTAAGCAATTGTTCTAAATTATATTGGCAAGACTGAACAGTTCCAAAATTAGAACTTATGGTTTGACCTTGTACAGTTAATTGAATTTCATCAGACTCTACAAAAGAACCCATTGAAGAATAGAACTGATGAGTGTTACCTCCTCCTCTAGCTGGTGGACCACCTCGTCCATCAAAGAATATTACTTTAACACCATGTTTTCTGGAAATGGAAGTCAGGGCCTCTTTAGCTTTTAATATGCTCCAATTAGCCATTAAATAACCACCATCTTTTGTACCGTCCGAAAATCCTAACATAATGGTCTGTTGATTATTCCTCTGTTTAAGGTGTTTTTTATAAACATCATTTGAGTAAACTGCTTCCATAACTTTTGGAGCAACTTTTAAATCAGAAACTGTTTCAAAAAGTGGAACTATGTCTACAGTTGGATTTTCCCAATCACTTAGTCTAAACATAGTAAAAACTTCAAGAATGTTCAGAGCTGATTGGTTATTACTTATAATATATCTATTCGAAGCTTTTTCTCCATTATTTAACTGTATTTCCTTCATCGCTCTAATGGAACTTAAGGTTGAATTTGCTAAATCATCCTCAAATAAATCTGGAGAAATATCTCCTTTAATTTTAGAAATAACCTTTATCTTTTTTTCCTCAGAAAAATCATTATAGGTATTAGGAAATAGTTTATTCATCTTCTTTTGGGAAATTTTGAAGATTGAATTAAAAACATTGCTGTGAATTCTTGAGTCTTGTCTGATATCTAAACTTGCAAAATGGTAACCAAAAATTTTTACTTTGTCAATTATATCTTGCAACTCATCCAAAAAGAGAGAGTTGTGTTCTGATATTAAAATATCTTTTATTTCGTTTAGGTCATTCTTAAGTTCAGTAAGGCTAATTCTTGGAATTCTGTTTTCATTAAAAATACTTTTGTAAAGCCTATCTTCAATCGAAATAACTTTGGATTCAACATTTTTGAATGTTAACCTTCTTCTAAGAGATCTTATATCTCTATAATAATTTTTTATTATGTCACTTCTAAGCTTGTTGGCTGTTTTTAAGGTAATCTTTGTAGTAACAAAAGGGTTTCCATCTCTATCTCCACCTGGCCAGAAGCCTAAATTTATTATATCATTTTCGAAATCTTCACCATCAAAAATGTTTGTTTTAATATATTTATAAATGTTACTTATTGAATTATAAAAAACATTTTCTAAATACCAAGTTAGACTTACAGCCTCATCATATGGTGTAGGTTTTTTATTTTTAAAAAAAGGAGTTTTACCGAGCTGAGATAATAGAACTTTTATTTCTGCAAGGTTATTATTTTTAACAGCCTCAGTCAAATCGGTTATTATACCAAGTACAGATCCTGGATAAAATTGAGTGGGATGTGCAGTAAGTACAGGTCTTATCTTAAATGTTGATAAATATTTCTTTAAATCAGGTTTTTTGTTTTTTGACTCAACTTCTTCTTTTAAACTCCTTAATGTACCGCGACCGTCAAGATTATTTATTTGAGAAAAAGACGCATCTTCAACAGCATCAAATAATACAACTTGTCTTTCAATATATTGAATAAATCTAAACAGTAGTGATATTTTTTCTGAATGATCCGAATCATTCATGTATAATTTAAAAAACTCTTCTACTATTTCTGAGGGATTTTTATTAGCATCATATCCTTGAACACATATGTTTTCAAACAATGGTAACATAACACCAGTATTTGCAATACTTTCGTAAGGAAGGGTTGAAAAAATACTATTGTAAAGGTTAAATCTTGAAAGAACTTTATCGTTAAATCTTTCCTTCTTAGTTAATTCTCTCACTAAATACTATTGTAATTCATTAAAAATTTTGTGCATAAGTCTCTTCTTGTCATTTATACTTTCTTCAAGAGATATCATTGTTTCTGTTCTGGAAACACCCTCAATATCATCAATTAAGAAAATAATCTCCTTTGCATGGTCAGTGCTTTTTGCACGTACTTTACAAAAAATATTAAACTTACCAGTAGTTATGTGAGCGACTGTTACATATGGGATAGATTCAAGCTTTTGAAGAACAAATTTAGTTTGGTGTGTTTTTTCTAAAAAAATACCAATGTATGCTATAAATGTATATCCAAGTTTTTTATAATCAAGTGTTAATGAAGAACCTTTAATAATTCCAGCATCTTCCATCTTTTTGACTCGAACATGAACAGTACCAGCTGAAATTAAAAGTTTTTTTGCAATATCTGTAAAAGCAGTTCTTGTATTATCAATTAACAGATCTAGTATTTGGTGATCAATTTCATCAAGTTTTAACTTTGCCATTTAATTGTATTTTAATTTAAAGAAATGCAAATATATTGAATTATTTGTAATTAAATCAAGTTTTTAATGAATATTTCGTAATTTATTAACATGGTATATAATTTCACTAATAATATTAGAATTATTAAGATCAAAAGTTTCATTGATTGATGAAAAATCTACCTCTATATGACCGGACATATTTAAAAGATTTCCATATTCCTTAATTTCTGGAATAAACTCAATGATTTCTTTCGAAGAATTTAAAGATTCAAAATAAATAATTGACAGATCAGTTATTTTATGTTTATTTGATTCCTTCTGTTTAATATTTGAAATTTTAATATCACATAATTGAGTTTTATTCTCTGGAATTTTATAATATTCTTTGTAAAAGCTAAAATTATTTTGTGAAATAAATTCAAGAGCGTATATCAATGAAAAACAAACAAATTTTCTTGATATTTCTCTCTGGTAATCTTGTGATATGTGACCAGATTCAAAAAGAATTGTAGGAGTGTTAAACGATTGAAATGAGTCACCAACACAATTAATATTAAAGTCATCATTATATCTTCCAATGTTTCCAGGTATGATTTTATTCATTTTGGTGTATACGTATGAAATTACAGACATTGATTTTGTTCTAGCTTCTGTTTCAGTTTTTTCTGTGTCAGCAGAGGGTGCAAGGAAAGAAATAATAGAGGACTTATTGTTATCAAGAGAATAAATCGTTCTTTGATCATGCATGTTAAAACAAAAATCAGGTTTAAAATCATTGTATAGTTCCCTTAATAATATACTTTCAGGCTGGCTTAAGTTTACAGAATCTCTATTTAAGTCAATATTGTTATAATTTTCTCTGGAATAGGCATTGGCACCATCAGGATTTAAAATAGGAACAATCTTGAGCTTTAATGAACTTAGTAAAGTATTATCAATCTTGTGTAAATAAGATAAACAATCAAATATTGCCTTTGTAGAAGTTGATTCATTACCGTGCATTTGTGACCATATTAGTATTTTAATAGGTCCTGTTCCAATAGACAGAGAATAAATTGGATTATTTTGAACACTATAACCTGCAACCTTAGGGTTGTATTTATTTAATAGTTGTAAAATTTTTGAATTTGTAATGTACCGACCTTTTATATCATTTTCATAAAAGTCTATGTAATTGTCAATGTTTAAATTCATAATTATAAAGCAAATTTAATAATAGTATTGATTACATGTGTAAACGCTATAGGTTTAAATTTTTTATTGTTTAAGGTTAAAATGCTACAATTGTAATTTTCATAACTATAAAACCCTTATTTTAAGAATATTATATATATTTTTATAAAGTTTTAGTTTAATTAAAATTATTATATAAGGGCTTATTTTATATTAAAATATTACATATATTTACAATTGTATACATGGAAAATTTTATTAAAAAACTTAAAATATTACTGAACAAAGAAGACCTAAATGCATCAAGGTTTTCAGAAATAATTGGTGTTCAAAGATCAAGTGTATCACATATCTTAAGTGGAAGAAATAAACCGAGTCTTGATTTTATACTAAAAATTCACAAATCAACAATTGACGTTGATTTAGAATGGCTACTTTCCGATGATGCTGAACAAGATTTAAACTCCACTACTCTATCAAAACCTAAAGAAAACACAAAGAAAAATCTTAAAATTGATTTTATTAAAAATGATAATATTGATAGAATTGTCATTTTTTTCTCTGATGGTTCTTTTAGAACTTACAATAATTAATACATTTGTATTGATGAATTATAGATTTTTTGTTTTTCTTTTCTTTATTATCTCATGTAATTATCCTGAAAGAGACTGTCTTCCTTTTCAAACTGGAACTTTTGAGTTTGAATCAATTTCTGATGATGGCACAGTACTAAAAACAAAATTCACAAGAACAAAAGACCTTGAAATTGGATATTTTAATGGAAAAATTGACTCCAACTCTGTAAAGTGGGTTTCAGATTGTGAGTGCATTTACAGAAAAATTAATCCGAAATCTGCTAACGAGAACAAAGCTGTTCAAATGAAAATATTGAGCACAAAAGAAAATAGTTACACATTTGAATATTCATTTGTTGGAGATAACGAAAACAAACAAAGAGGAATTGTAAAAAAAATTGAAAATTAAAATTCAAGCTCTGTTTGACCCTCATTTAATTTTTTTTCATCTTTATTTGCAAGAATTTCCTCAGATTCTACTTCCATTTCACTTAAAGTTTGTTTTTCAGGTTGAGAATACTCAATTGGATCTAATTGATCTATGTTTTTTATTTTAAATGAGCTTAATTGATTTCCAATTGCTTTTATTCCTTTTACAGAAATAAGATCTTCTATATTCTTGATCTCATTTTCTCTGCTGGCTTTTGCTGTTTTTGAAAAACTTAGCTCGATAACTGGTTTCCAATCTGTGGAAATCATTTCAAGTTGTATTTTTGATCCATCTGGAATGAACTTTTGATCATTATTTTGTTGACCAGCTAGAAATCTTTTTACAAAGTATCTTTCTTTTATTCCATTATAGTAAACAGCCGAAATAGGTTTTTCAGGAATCCACTTTTCCAAAGAAACCATATTATCTGGAAAATGCATATTAACGTCTGGCTTTATCGTTTTAAGTATACCATTTTGAAGTATAATTAATAATTTGTCGTCACTCTTAAATTCTCCAAGAAGTTCACCCCTTGAATCAACATTTAATCTTTGAACTGTTTCATCAAACCAGATTTTTCTTGGCTTTAAAGTCGATAAGCCATGTTCTTTAAACTCTATTTTATTGATTGTATATTTTGAAACAATATTTCCTTTAGACCCTCTTCCTTTAATAACAAGATCAGCAAAATCTAATTCCCATTTAAGTTTTTTAATTGAACCTGTTTGTCTCAAAATTACATTTACTGTTTCAGCTTCTCCATTAGGATTTGAAGTAAAATAGAGTATTTTTGAATCTTTTGTTCCTCTGGTTAAGTCATATACTTTATCTCTGGTTATTCCAGTTACAAAAAATCTTTTTATATATGATGTTCCTTTTTTTCCATCTCTATATATTAAATTATAAATAGTTCTTTTATCTTTTCTTTTAAAAACAGCTAAATGTATAATGTTTTTAGCAACAAATTTCTTTTTATCAATCTTTGTTACAATCATCTTTCCATCTTCAGTAAATACAATAATATCGTCAATATCAGAGCAATCATGAACAAATTCATCTCTTCTAATAGAAGTTCCAATAAAACCTTCTTCTCTATTTACATAAAGTTTTGAGTTTTTTACAACTACTTTTTTAGCATCAACATCATCAAAGACTCTAATCTCAGTTTTTCTTTTTCTAGATTTACCATAAACCTCTTTTAATCTTTTAAAGTAGTCAATTGCGAACTCTGTAAGATTATCCAAATTAAATTTGATTTTTTCTAACTCTTCTTCAATGGTTTTAATTTTTAAAATTGCTTTTTCAATATCAAACTTTGAAATTCTTTTAATTTTTATCTCTGTTAGCCTTACAATATCTTCCTCAACAACCGGTCTTTTTAAGTCTTTTATAAATGGTTTTAAGCCATTGTCAATTGTTTTAATAACACCCTCCCAAGTGTCTTCATTTTCTATTAGCCTATATACTCTGTTTTCAATAA